>NZ_JAYESN010000064.1:0-26677 GCF_034860625.1 Lamprobacter sp. | reverse complement strand
GCGACGGCTTCAACCGTCAACGTCGACAGCGACTCAGCGGATGTTGCCTGCTGTCCTGTTTGCAAAGGTTGCGCGTTCATTCTGGGGCTGCGGCGCTGGCTGGCGCAGATTGTGCGCTGAATGCCTGGCCTGTCACACCGCGTGAATCGGGGCCGAGCAGGTAGAGATAGGCCGGGGTGATGCTCTCGGCCGTTGGCAGGTGGTTCGGGTCTTCAGCCGGATAGAGCTCACGCCGTTGCGCGGTGCGAACCGCGCCGGGATCAATGGTATTGACGCGGATGCGGCTGCTGTTCTCGGTCTCCTCAGCGAGCGTCTGCATCAGTGCCTCGATGCCGGCCATGGCGGCGGCGAAGGCGCCCCAGTAGGCGAGCGCGCGGCGACCGACGCGATCGGATTGAAACAGGACCGAGGCGGCTTCCGCGGCGCGCAACAGCGGCAAGCAGGCTTGGGTGAGCAGGAAGGGCGCGGTCAGATTGATGCGCAGCACCTTGTTCCACTGCTCGGCGTCGTAGTCATCGATGCGGCTCAGGAAGGGGATGTACTGGGCCGTGTGCACCAGCCCGTCGAGCCGGCCGAACTCATCACCGAGCGTGGTCGCGATGCCGAGCATCAGTGGCTCATCGGCCTTGTCGAGGTCGAGCGGCAGGCTGGCAGGCTCGGGCGAGCCCTCGGCGGTGATCGCATCGTAGACCGACTCGAGCGCCTTCTCGCGGAAGCCGCTGAGGATCACGGTGGCGCCGTGGCGAGCCGCGGCGAGCGCCAGTGTCTTGCCGATGCCTTCGGCGGCGCCGGTGATGAGGATTACGCGGTCCTCGAGCAGGTTCGGGCGGGGTTGGTAGTCCTGCAGGTTAGGCTTCACGGCGATGCATCCGTTTTTCGACAATCAAAAGCATATCTCCGGCGTTGATGGGTCAAGCCGGCAGATCGTCCTCTTGGGGGTCGTCTCCGGCGCCACCCAAACACTGCGACGACTCGTACCACAAGACGTTGATGATGCCAAAGGCGACGGCGAGTAACACGCCGAGAATCCAGGTGAAGTACCACATGCGTTGCTGCTCCGAATCAGGATGGGCGGCGCCAGCTCATGGCTGGCGCTTGGATGGTGGCAGATCAGGCGACTCTGCCTTGGCGTCTAAGAGACTTAGACGACTAGGGCGACACTTAGGCGACTTAGGCGACTTAGGCGACTTAGGCGACTTAGGCGACTTAGGCGACTAGCGCAGGCTAATAGGCCAGCTTGTCCTGGGCGCGAATCTCCTCAACCGTGATCCGACGCCACATCTTGACATAGGTCCAGGTGGTGTAGGTGAGGATGATCGGGATGAAGATGACCGCGGCCCAGAACATCACCGTCAGCGTGAGATGACTGGAGGTGGAATCCCAGGCGATCAGGCTGCTGTTCGGGTTGCTGCTCGAGGGCATGATGAACGGGAACATGGCGGCGCCAGCGGTCATGATGATGCCGGTGATGCCGAGCCCGCTCATGATCAGCCCCAGCCCAGCCCGATCGCGCATCGACAGCGAGATGGCAAGTCCGAGCCCAGCGAAGCCGAGGGTCGGGAACAGGAGGGTCCAGGGGTACTGCCGGTAGTTGGTCAGCCAGCCGTAAGGGTCAACGATGACCTCCTTGGTCAGCGGGTTGGGCGTCGCATCCAGCGGCGGCATGCTCACCACCTTGAAGCCATCGACGCCGAGCGTCAGCCAGATCCCGGCCAGCGCGAAGGCCGCAATGGTGGCCAGCCCGACAATCTTCGCCCAATCCTTGGCGCGCGACGCGATCGGCTCGCTGGTGCGCAACTGCAGCCAGATGGCGCCGTGCATGGTCAACATGCCGAGGCTGATGAGTCCGGCGAGCAGCGCGAAGGGGTTGAGCAGGCCGAAGAAACTGCCGGTGTAGTAAGGCCGCAGCAGTTCATCCAAGTGAAAGGGCACACCCTGCAACAGGTTGCCAAAAGCGATGCCGAACACCAGCGCCGGCACCGCACCGCCGATGAACAACCCCCAGTCCCAGGCGTTGCGCCAGGTCTTGTTTTCGATCTTGCTGCGGTAATCGAAGCCAACCGGCCGGAAGAAGAGTGCGAACAAGGCCAACAGCATGGCGAAGTAGAAGCCGCTGAACGCCGTCGCATAGACCAGCGGCCAGGCGGCGAAGATGGCGCCGCCAGCGGTGATCAGCCAGACCTGGTTGCCGTCCCAGTGCGGGCCGACGGTGTTGATGATGACGCGGCGCTCGTCGTCACCCTTACCGAGGAAAGGCAGCAGGGTGCCGACGCCCATATCCATGCCGTCGGTGACGGCAAAGCCGATGAAGAGCACACCGACCAGCACCCACCAGATCAGTTTCAGGACTTCGTAGTCGATGATCATGCGCCATCTCCCAGGTGCCGATGGGCGGGTGCGCTGGCTGAGGGTGCGCCAGCGCCGCTTGGGTCGGTCTCGGTTGTCGTCGTTGCTGCCTGCTGTTTCTCGAGCTTCTCGAAGTGATACTTACCGGTATGCAGTGAGCTTGGCCCCTGACGACCAAACTTGAACATCAGGAACATCTCGATGATGAACAGCGCTGTATAGAAGATGATGAAGGCGCTGAGGCTGATGAGCAGATCGTTCGCGGTCAGGCTCGAGGCCGCAACCGAGGTCGGTAGCACCTCACCAATCGCCCAAGGCTGGCGGCCAAACTCGGCCACGAACCAGCCGGTCTCGGCGGCGATCCAGGGCACCGGGATGCTGAAGAGGAAGGCGCGCAGCAGCCAACGCTTATCCTGCACCTGGCGCTTGGCGTTGAAGTAGAAGCCGAGCACGAACAGCAGCAACATCCAGAAGCCAGCGGCAACCATGACGCGGAAGGCCCAGAACAGCGGCGCGACCTCCGGGATCGAGTCCTTGACCGCCCTCTGGATCTGCTCCTCGGTGGCCTCGGCCGGGTTGTCGATGTAGGCCTTGAGCAGCAGTCCGTAACCGAGATCGTCCATGTGGTCTTTGAACATGGCGCGGTTACCTTCGGTGTCCTGACCGTTGCGTAGCCGCTGCAGGTAGTCGTAGGCGATCATGCCGGAGCGGATACGGATCTCGTGCTCGACCATCAGCTCTTTCAGCCCGGTGACCTCTTGATTGAGCGAGCGGGTTGCGATCAGGCCCATCAGCCAGGGGATCTTGATCGCGTCGTGGGTCTCCTCGTCCTCATTGCTCGGCCGGCCATAGGCGGTGAAGGCGGCTGGCGCCGGCTCGGTGTGCCACTCGGCCTCGATCGCGGCAAGCTTGACCTTCTGCACGTCGCCGACCTCGTAGCCGGATTCGTCGCCGAGCAGGATCACCGACAGGATCGACGCGAGGCCGAAGCCCATCGCGACCGAGAACGAGCGCTTGGCGAAGGCGAGATCACGCCCCTTGAGCATGTAGTAGGCACTGATGCCGGCAACGAACATGGCCGCGGTGACATAGCCTGCCGCCACGGTGTGCACGAATTTGACCTGCGCGACCGGGTTGAATAGCACCTCGCTGAAGCTGACCATCTCCATGCGCATGGTTTCGAAGCTGAACTCGGAGCCGACCGGATGCTGCATCCAGCCATTGGCGATCAAGATCCACATCGCCGACAGGCTTGAACCGACAGCGACCAGGAAGGTGACGGCCAGATGCTGGCGCTTGCTGAGGCGCTCCCAGCCGAGGAAGAACAGGCCGATGAAGGTCGATTCGAGGAAGAAGGCCATCAGGCCCTCGATGGCCAACGGCGCGCCGAAGACGTCGCCGACATAATGGGAGTAGTAGGCCCAGTTGGTGCCGAACTGGAACTCCATGGTCAGGCCGGTGGTGACGCCGAGGGCAAAATTGATGCCGAACAGCTTGCCCCAGAACTTGGTCATGTCCTTATAGATCTGACGTCCGGTCATCACGTAGACACTTTCCATGATCACCAGCATCCAGCTGAGCCCAAGGGTCAGCGGGACGAAGAGAAAGTGATACATCGCGGTGATGGCAAATTGCCACCGCGAGAGTTCGACCATTGCGCTATCTAGCATCGTTGGAACTCCGAGTCCGATAACAGACTTCTAGAGGCCGACCATCGCGGACGTCGGCATCCACCACATCTCGTCGCTGATCTTCAGCTCTGTCGGGCTCGATGGTCATTGGGCTTTACAGTCGATTCTGTGCGGTGACCAGTTTGAGCGGCGATAGCTAAGGTCTGCGGCGAGGGCTGGGACAAGCTGAGCTAATGCTCGTGAGGTGCTGCCGGCGGTAGCTCTTGGCCGCCAGCCACTGCGCTGAGGGCTGTGGCGATATCGGTCTCGGATGTGGTGATGACCTCGATGCCTTCACGGTTCATCCGCTGGACGAAGGGGCCCCCGGCGCCGCCGGTCAAGATGGCGTTGAGCTGGCGCTGGTAGAGCGGGTGGTCTTCGCCGTGGTATTCGTGCAGCGAAAGCGCCTTCGGCAGATCGAGCCGTTCGATCTCGACGGGCGCGCTGCCGGGCTCAAGATCGTAGATAAGGAAGCGGCGGCTCTTGCCGGCATGGCCGGTGATGGTCTTGAAGTTCTGGCTGGTGACGGCGATGCGCATGGGTTGGGAGTCTCGAGCTGTGCTGGATGGTATTGGGTCTGGGGTGCAGGTTAGCCTATGCGGGCTGTGTCTCGGCGCCCATCCGCCGCAAGCCGAGCGCCCAGTCTTCCATCGCCGCGTTGGCGATTGGCATCGGCGCCTCCATAAAGCTGATCACGAACTGATGATCGAGCTCGGCGATGCCGATCGAGCGCGGTCTGAGGCCGAGGATCTCTGGGCTCGGCAACGACAGACCGAAACAAAAGAGCACATTCTTTGCCGCCCGGATCTCGTTGTCGATCTTGCCGTCGGGCAGGGCACAGGTGTGGGCGTAATGATCGAAGATGGCGATAAACTGGCCGCAGGGATGGGATTCGACACAGCTGCGGAAATAGCTGCAGATCGCATCGATGCTGTTTAATCGGATCTCGGTGCGATCAAGTCTGAGCACAAAAAGCGGGTAACGTTCGTTGAGCAGGGTTTGCTTCATGGTGCGGTCTTCTTTCGCGTGATTCGCGCAGCTTAGCGACTGTGCCTAACGGCAACATTGAAAGCTGTCATTGACCGCGCGGCGGGGCCTAGTCCGCGGAAGCGGCCTGAGCGACCGCGAGTAGGTCGAGAAGAGAGGCTGCTAATCCTCAGCGATGCGCTTCAGGTTGGGGATATCGAGCAAGAACCGGTTGGTCCGCGACTCGACGATCAGGCTTTCGCGCTTGAAGCTCGCAATGGTGCGGCTGGCTGTTTCGGTCGTGATCCCGAGCATGGCCCCCATGTCTTCTCGCCCAAACAGTTGACACTCGCTGGATTCGCGATCGCGCACCAGACGCAGAAGCAAGCGCGCGACGCGCTGCCGAGCGGAGCCGGTCGAGAGTTCGGTCAGCCAGGCGTCGGCCTCGCTGAGAGCGCGTTGCCAGCGCTGCATCAGTTCTTCGTGCAGGCCTGGGTTGTCTTTGCTCAGGGTCTTGACCACCCGGGTCGGGAAACGACAGATCTCGGTGGGAGACAGGGCCACGGCATCGTGTTGATAGGCATTGCCGAGCAGGGCCTCGAGTCCGAGGACGTCGGTTCCGCGCGCAATGCGCACGATGCGCTGGCTGCCGTCAGGCAGGAATTGCACCAGCTTGAGGGAGCCGCTACGGACGGTGAACATGTGATCGCCGACATCGCCTGCCTGATAGAGGGCGGTGCCTGGTTTCAGTTCGTACTGATCGATCGGGTCGTGGATACGGTCGAAGTCCTGCTCGGCGAGCCCGGCGAACAAGACCGATGCTCGTAGCGTGCAATTCCGGCAGTCGGCCTCGCCGGCCCAAGCCTCACGCAGTGTCACGGATCTGACCATGCCCCTAATCTTTATCAGCTGACTGTCAATGACGGATGACGGGTGATCTGTCAGTGTACAGGATTTTGCGCTGCACAATAGCGCTTAGGTTGCGCTCACGTCGAGCTGAATAGCTCAGTATGATGCATTCTCTTCCTTTTCAACCTTAGGCTGACCAGGCTCCCCACATCCATGTCTCTGCTCTCGCTGCGTGCTGTCACGCTCTCCTACGGCCATCCACCCCTGCTCGATGGGGTCGACCTTGAGATCGACCCGGCCGAGCGCGTCTGTCTGATTGGTCGCAACGGCACCGGCAAGAGCACCTTGCTGAAGCTCATCGATGGCGAGATCCAGCCCGATGTCGGTTCGGTTTGGCGCAGCGATAGCTTGCGCGTGGCGCGGCTGGCCCAGGAGGCGCCGCTGGGCGATGAGCATCTGGTGTTAGAGGTGGTTGCCGCTGGTCTCGGCGAGCTGGGGCGACTGGTCGCTGAGTATCATCATTTGAGCCATCGCTTAGCCGAGCAGGGCGCTGCGGCCTCCGAACGCGACTTGGCGCGCTTGGCTGCTGTGCAGCAGGCGCTCGAATCGGAAGCTGGCTGGGAGATCGAACAGCGGGCAGAACGGGTGATCTCGCGGCTGGGGCTCGATGCCGAGGCTGTTTATGCGACCCTCTCCGGCGGACTGCGGCGGCGGGTGATGCTGGCGCGAGCGCTGATCAGCGAGCCCGATCTGTTGCTCCTCGACGAGCCGACCAACCATCTGGACATCGAGACCATCGAATGGCTCGAAGAGCTGATGCTCGGCTTTCAGGGCTCGCTGCTGTTCATCACCCACGACCGACGTTTCCTGCGCAACCTGGCCACCCGCATCCTGGAGCTTGACCGCGGCCAGCTCACCGATTGGCCCGGCGACTACGATCACTATCTGCGCCGGCGCGAGGAGCGCCTGCATGCCGAGGCCAAGGAGCGCGAGCGCTTCGATAAGCGCCTAGCCGAGGAGGAGGTCTGGATTCGCCAAGGCATCAAGGCGCGGCGCACACGTAACGAAGGCCGAGTGCGGGCGCTGCAAGCGCTGCGTGAGGAGCGGCGCGAGCGGCGTGAGGGTCCGGGGCAGGCGCGCCTGAGTATTGATGCGGGCGAGCGCAGTGGCAAGTTAGTGGTCGAGGCGCAGGATGTGACCTTCTCCTATCAAGCGGACGCGGCAAGGCCGCCGACGATTCAGGGGCTGAGCACGCTGATTCTGCGCGGGGATCGGGTCGGCATCATCGGCCCCAATGGCGCCGGCAAATCGACCCTGCTCAAGCTCTTGCTAGGCCAGCTGCAGCCAGACTCGGGTCAGATCCGGCTCGGTACCAACCTCAAGGTGGCCTATTTCGATCAGCTTCGCGCGCAGCTTGATCCAACGCGCAGTGTGCGCGATAACGTGGCTGGTGGTAGCGACAAGATCGAGATTGGTGGGCGCAGTCTGCACGTGATCTCCTATCTCAAAGACTTCTTGTTTGCGGCAGACCGGGTGCAGCAACCGGTTTCGGCCCTCTCCGGTGGCGAGCGCAACCGGCTTTTGCTCGCCAAGCTGTTCACCCAGCCGGCCAACCTGCTGGTGCTCGACGAGCCGACCAATGATCTGGATGCCGAGACGCTGGACCTGCTCGAGGAACTGCTCAACGAGTTTGACGGCACCTTGCTCTTGGTCAGCCACGATCGCGATCTGTTAGACAATGTGGTCACATCCAGCTTGGTGCTCGAGGGTGATGGCCGGGTGCAGGAGTACGTCGGTGGCTACTCGGACTGGCAGCGGCAGCGTGCTCGCCGCCGCGAGGCGTCGATGATCCCTGGGGTCAAGGGGGCATCGACAGGCCAGCCTAAGCCCAGGTCGAAGTCCGCGGGGGCGCAGGGCGGGGGGGCTGGGCGATCGGCCTCAGCCGGTCGCACTAAGTCGCCCGGCAAGCTCAGTTACAAGGATCAACGTGCGCTGGAGCAATTGCCGCAGCAGATCGAGGCGCTCGAGGCCGAGGTCGAACAGCTTCATGCGCGGCTTGGTGATCCGGCGCTTTATCAAGGGCCGCCCGCGGAGGTCACCAAGACCCAAGCGCGGCTGGCCGAGGTCGAGGCCGAGCTGCAGGCCTGTTATGAGCGCTGGGAGGCCCTCGAGGCCGCACAGGAGGCGCTGCAGTGAAGAGGATGCGCAAAAGCGTTCACCCCGGCGCCCTGTTCGAGGAGGGCTCGGAAGCAGCCGGAAGGATGGCGTGATATTTGCGTATCCGAGCGCGGAGCCTAGAACGCCGTTTTGAACCCTTGGACAGTCTGATGTTACAGATCGATACGCTCAACCAGTTTTACGGCGAGAGCCATACCCTCTGGGATCTGTCGCTGACCTTCCCAGAAGGGCAATGCACCTGTGTGATGGGCCGCAACGGGGTTGGGAAAACCACGCTGATGGACTGCATCATGGGGCTGCGACCACTGCGCTCTGGCAGCCTGCATTTTCAGGGACAGGATCTTGCGCGTCTGCCGGCTGAACGCCGGGCTGGGCTCGGCATCGGCTATGTGCCGCAGGGACGACAGATCTTTCCCTTGCTGACAGTCGAGGAGAATCTGCGTATTGGATTGCCGGCGCGCGCCGATCGCAGCCGCCAGATTCCAGACTTCATCTTCGATCTGTTCCCGGTGCTGGATCAGATGCGCGGGCGCCGGGGTGGCGATCTCTCCGGTGGTCAACAGCAGCAGCTGGCGATCGGACGCGCGCTGGTGATCGATCCGAAGCTCTTGATCCTGGACGAGCCGACGGAGGGTATTCAGCCGAACATCGTGCATGAGATTGGCGACATCGTCCGCCGTTTGATGGAGCAGCTGGGCCTGACCCTGATCCTGGTCGAGCAAAAGCTGCCGTTTGCACGCCGCGTTGGCGATCGCTTCGCGATTCTCGACCGCGGCCGGCTCAAGGCCGAAGGCCTGATGACGGAGCTTGGTGACGATCTGGTGCGTGAGTATCTGACCGTCTGATGTCTGCGCAGCCAGCGACAGGATGGGGGGCGCGTATCGCATTACGGTTCGAGGCGCGCGGCGAGCGCACTGTCTTGGCGCAAAAGCAGCAGCGGGGACCTTTGACGGTGCAACGGGCCTTCTATCCCGAAGCGGCGGCCTGTCATCTCTACCTGCTGCATCCGCCGGGCGGCGTGGTCGGAGGTGATCGGCTTGAGATTGAGGCGCAGGTTGCAGCCGGTGCCCATGCGCTGCTGACCACGCCTGGTGCGGCCAAGTTTTACCGCAGCGCCGGTGCTTTGGCCCAACAGCATCAGCAGTTCGAGGTCGAGGATGGCGGGGTGCTTGAATGGCTCCCGCAGGAGTCGATCCTGTTTCCGGGGGCGCGCCTTGACCTGCAGGCTCGCATCGCCCTGCGGGGCAGCGCGCGCCTGATCGGCTGGGAGATCCTCAGTCTCGGGCGACCGGCGATCGGCGAGCGCTTCGATCAGGGCTGCGCGGCGTTCAGGCTGCGCATCGAGCGCGACGGCAAGCCGCTGCTGAGCGAGCGTCTGCGACTGGATCTGGAGCGACCGCTGCAGTTTGGGCTGGACGGAGCCAGCAGTCTGCGCGGTCTACCAATCACGGCAACGCTGATCGCAACCAACGCGACGGCGGCGGACCTGGATGCGGCGCGCGCGCTAGTGGCCATGCAGTCAGGTGCCACGCCGCTGGGTGCCACACAGCGGGGTGCCACACAGCCGGGTGCCGCGCCGCCGGGATTCGCGCTCGGCCTCACGCTGCTCGATGATCTCTTGGTGGTGCGAGTGCTCGCGTCGAAGGTCGAGCCGGTGATGCACCATTTTCGTGCCATCTGGCGCTGCCTGCGTCCGCACCTGCTTGGGCTGGAGGCCGCCTCGCCCCGTATCTGGGCAACCTAGGCGATTGCGAGTGCGTGCCCAATCGGCCCAGTCAGCAGGGGTCTGACCCTTTCGATCGATGCTGTATTGGTGGGCGCTGCTGGCGTAAACTCCCGACTTTCCATCCGCGACTCGATGAGGCGTCGATCATGGAGCTGAATCCCCGCGAAAAAGATAAGTTGCTCCTCTTCACGGCCGGCCTGCTGGCCGAAAGGCGAAAGGCGAGAGGGCTGAAGTTGAACTATCCGGAGGCCGTGGCCTTCATCAGCTGCGCTATCCTCGAGGGTGCGCGCGATGGCCGCACGGTCGCGGAGCTGATGGACTACGGCCGGACCCTGCTAAGCCGAGAGGATGTGATGGATGGCATCCCAGAGATGATTCCAGACGTGCAGGTGGAGGCGACCTTCCCGGACGGCACCAAGCTGGTCACCGTTCACGATCCGATCGTCTAGCCCGTTCACCCATCTTGAGGATCGCAGCATGATTCCAGGCGAACTCTTTCCAGCCGCTGGCGAGATCGAGCTCAACGCCGGCCGGCTTCCGTTGCCGGTCGAGGTTGCGAACACCGGCGATCGGCCTATCCAGGTCGGTTCTCATTACCATTTCTTCGAGACCAACCCCGCACTACGCTTCGATCGCGGCCCAACCCGTGGTCATCGACTGGACATCCCCGCCGGCACCGCGGTCCGCTTCGAGCCGGGCCAGTCCCGCACCGTGACCTTGGTACCCTATGTCGGGGATCGCATCGTCTATGGATTTCGCGGCGAAGTCATGGGTCCGCTCGATCCAGAGCCGCTGATCGACTCCGACGACGGGGCCGACGAATCAGGCGAGCAGGAGACCAAGGCATGAGCATGATCAGCCGGCAGGCCTATGCATCGATGTACGGTCCAACCGCGGGCGACAAGCTCCGTCTGGCCGATACCGACCTGATCATCGAGGTCGAAGAAGATCTGACGCACTACGGCGACGAGGTCAAGTTCGGTGGTGGCAAGGTCATCCGCGACGGCATGGGGCAGTGCCAGCGTCAGTCCGACGAGGTCATGGATCTGGTCATCACCAACGCCTTGATCCTCGACTTTTGGGGCGTGGTCAAGGCCGATGTCGGTATCAAGAGCGGACGGATTGCTGCGATCGGGCGGGCCGGCAACCCGGATACTCAGCACGGGATTGATGTGGCGATTGGCCCGAGCACTGAGATCATCGCTGGTGAAGGCCGCATCCTCACCGCTGGGGGGATCGACGCCCATGTCCATTTCATCTGCCCACAGCAGGCCGAGGAGGCGCTGGCCTCCGGCGTGACCACGCTGCTCGGTGGTGGCACCGGTCCGGCCTCCGGCAGCTTGGCGACGACCTGTACACCTGGGCCCTGGAACATTCGGCGGATGCTGCAGGCCGCTGAAGGCCTGCCGGTAAACATTGGGTTGCTCGGCAAGGGCAATGGCAGCCAGCCGAATGCGCTGGAGGAGCAGGTGCGCTGTGGGGCCATGGGTCTAAAATTGCACGAGGACTGGGGCACGACTCCGGCCTCGATCGATTGCGCCCTTGGCGTTGCTGAGAAGATGGACGTTCAGGTCGCGATTCATACCGACACCCTGAACGAGTCAGGCTTTGTCGAGGACACGATCGCCGCCTTCAAGGACCGCTGCATCCATACTTATCACACCGAGGGTGCCGGCGGCGGCCATGCGCCGGATATCATCAAGGCCGCTGGGCTGGCGAATGTGCTGCCGTCCTCGACTAATCCGACCCGGCCGTACACGGTGAACACGGTCGATGAGCATCTGGACATGCTGATGGTCTGCCATCACCTGTCCCCATCGATCCCTGAGGATGTTGCCTTTGCCGAGTCGCGCATCCGTCGCGAGACCATCGCCGCCGAGGATATCCTGCACGATCTCGGGGCTTTTTCGATGATTGCCTCCGACTCGCAGGCGATGGGCCGAGTCGGCGAGGTGATCACCCGCACCTGGCAGACCGCGCACAAGATGAAGGTGCAGCGCGGCCATCTGAGCGCGCCTGATTGGGCGGGCCTGGTCGACCGCGGCGATAACGACAACTATCGCGCTAAGCGCTATATCGCCAAATACACCATCAACCCGGCGATCACCCATGGCATCGCCCATGAGGTCGGCTCGATCGAGGTCGGCAAGCTGGCCGACCTGGTGCTCTGGAAGCCGGCCTTCTTCGGCACCAAGCCGAGTCTGATTCTCAAGGGTGGGATGATCGCGATGGCGCCCATGGGTGATCCCAATGGCTCGATTCCGACGCCGCAGCCGGTCCATTATCGACCCATGTTCGGTGCGTTCGGCGGCGCTCTGGGCGAGACCTGCATGACCTTTATCTCGCAGTGGGGATTGCAGGCCGGCGAGCCGCAGCGCCTGAACCTGAGACGGCGCATCGGCGTGGTGCGCGATGTGCGTCAGGTGCGCAAGATCGACATGATCCACAACTTTTGGCAGCCTAAGATCGAGGTCGATCCGCAAACCTATGAGGTGCGCGCCGATGGCGAACTGCTGACCTGTGAGCCGGCTGACCTGCTGCCGATGGCGCAGCGGTACTTCCTGTTCTGAGCCAGGATGCCAGGCGCCCGCTGCATGATGATGCCTGCTGAATGATGAAGAGCGCCGCGCTGCCGCTGCGCTTGGTGCGTCGCATGGCGACCAAGACCGCGCACGAGTCCCTGACGACTGAGACCAGAGAGACGGTGACAGGCCAGCTGTCGCTGACCTACGAGCAGCGCTCTCGCTCGCGTTTGCGCGCCCGGCTCGACGATGGCCGCGAGGTTGGCATCCTGCTGCCGCGCGGCGAGACCCTGCAGGATGGTGACCTGTTGGCGGATGCGCAAGACGAGCTGATTCGGATTCAAGCCGCTGCCGAGCCCCTCTCATGCACCGAGGCTGAGGACCCGCTGCTGCTGGCGCGCGCCGCTTATCATCTCGGCAATCGGCATGTGGCGCTGCAGATCGAGTCAGGGCGGCTGTGCTGGCTGCACGACCATGTACTGGACGCGATGGTGCGTGGTCTAGGGCTTGCGGTGACCACCGAGCAGGCGCCCTTTGAGCCAGAGCCAGGCGCCTATGGGGGTGTTGTCCACAGCCACGGCGACGTAGCGCGCGACAGCGACGCTGATGAGAAACGAGGGCAGGGGCCGGGGCCAGAACCGAGTCAGGGGCAGGGCCAAGCGAGGCATCGGCATGGCCAGACCGACTGAGGGGGCCTTGGGCTTGCTGCGGCTGCTGCAGTTGGTGAGTCCGTCGCTGCCGGTTGGCGCCTTCGCTTACTCTCAAGGTTTGGAATGGGCGGTTGAGGCTGGCTGGGTCGATACTGAACAGGGCCTTCAGGATTGGCTCTCGGATCAGCTGCTGTTGGCCCTGACCCTGACGGATCTGCCGATCCTACTGCGGATGATCAGGGCTGCTGGCGCCGGCGATTGGCTGCAGATGCAACACTGGATCGACGAGCTTCAAGCGCTGCGCGAGACCGCCGAGCTTCGCGCCGAGGAAGCTGGGCGCGGGCGCGCGCTAGCCGATCTGCTCGGCTTGCTCGGGTTGTTGGATAACCTTCACCTTGACCAACGACCCCTGCTCTCAGGCTGCCAGCTTGCGGGTTTTGCCTTCGCCGCAACCGCATGGAGCATCGAGCCCAAGGATGCGCTGCTGGGTTATGCTTGGTCCTGGGCCGAGCATCTGACGCTGGCGGGGATCAAATTGATCCCGCTCGGGCAAACCGCCGGACAGCGTCTGCTGCTGCAGCTCGCCGAGCAGATCCCAGGCGCGATCGAGCGTGCTTGGTTGGTTGAGGATGCTGAGATCGGCGCCAGTTCAGCGGCGTTGGCGATTGCAAGCAGCCGGCACGAAACCCAATATACGCGCCTTTTCCGTTCATGAGAGGACTCATGAGAGGACTCGTGAGGCTACTACAGTCGATTCCATTCCGCGTCGCGGTGAGTCTGTGCTTAACGGCTGCGGTGATCCTGCTCTCGTTACTGCCTGGCTATCCCGCCGAGGATGATGCCAAACTGCTGCTGATCGTCGCGTCCGTCCCATCCGTGTTGCAGAATACGATGCACCTTGTGCTCTATGCGCTGCTGGCGCTGTGTTGGGCCGCGGCATTCGAGCCTGGCCAGCGGCCGATCCTCTGGGCCGCGGCACTGGTGACGGCTCTCGGGATCTTGTTGGAATCGGCGCAGCTATTGGTTCCCGGTCGCTACGCTTCGTTGTGGGATATTGGCTTGAACTCGGCCGGCGTCTTGATTGGCAGTCTTGCCGCAGGCTCACTGGCGAGGCGCTATCCCCTGACGTCATCCGTCTCCGACACCTAAAGAACCTGTTCACCCATGAGCATCGAATCCAACAATCCACTGCGGGTCGGCGTCGGCGGCCCGGTCGGCTCCGGCAAGACCGCGCTGCTGGACGCCCTGTGTAAGCGACTGCGCGATCGCTATGAGATCGCCGTGGTCACGAACGACATCTATACCCGCGAGGATGCCGAGTTCCTGATCCGCAGCCAGGCGTTGCCGGCTGAGCGCATCATCGGCGTCGAGACCGGCGGCTGTCCGCATACCGCGATCCGCGAAGATGCCTCGATGAACCTGACCGCAGTGGCGGATCTGCAGCAGCGCTTTCCGCAGCTTGACCTGATCTTTATCGAGAGTGGCGGCGATAACTTGGCCGCCACCTTTAGTCCCGAGCTTGCCGACCTCAGTCTCTATGTGATCGACGTTGCCGAGGGCGAGAAGATTCCGCGCAAGGGCGGTCCCGGCATTACGCGCTCCGATCTGCTGGTCATCAACAAGATTGACCTGGCGCCCCATGTCGGCGCCTCGTTGGAGGTGATGGAGCGCGATACCCGGCGCATGCGGGGCGAGCGCCCCTTCGTCATGACCAATCTCCGGGCGGGTGAAGGTGTCGACAGCATCATCGAGTTCGTGATTCGACAGGGCATGCTGGGTTGATCCGCGGCGACGACAAACAGACTCTCGGCGGGCGTTTTGCCTGCTGCCATCGCATCCATTGGGACTGAACTTGACACTAAACTGGACACTGAGCAAAGCAATCAAACAGCTCGTCGACTTCTCTAAAGGCGATGGTCTGATCACGGCGATCGCTCAAGATGCCGAGACCGGCGAGATCTTGATGCTGGCCAATATGAATGAGGAATCGCTCGCCAAGACGCTCGAGCTAGGCGAGGCGGTCTATTGGAGTCGCTCGCGGCAGAGGCTCTGGCATAAGGGCGAGGAGAGCGGCAATACGCAGAAGATTCGCGAACTGTATCTCGATTGTGACGGTGACGCGATTCTTCTGAAGGTCGAGCAGATCGGGGAAGCGGCCTGCCACACCGGCAAGCGCAGTTGCTTCTTCCGCAAGCTCGATCAGGGTGTCGTGACCGATGTCGGCGTGCAGGTGTTTGATCCGAGCGAGGTCTACAAATGATGAAGAAGCAAGTCCTTGAATCGGTGATCGCCATCTTAGCGGCGTTGCTGGTGGCCGCGGTCGTCGCTTGGGCGGGTAGCCAAGGCGGCATTCGCCTGGCGGGTCTGCCAGTGTTTGCGCTGGCAGCGGTGGTCGCATTTGTGATTCAGTGGGTCGTGTTCGTGCCGTCCTACCGGCGGCAAACCGAGCATTGGTATGACCTGACCGGCAGCCTGACCTATCTGAGCATCATCATCGGTACGCTCCTGTTGACCGGTCGCTTTGATCTGAGGTCGTTGGTGATCGTCGCGCTGGTCGCGGTTTGGGCGGCGCGCCTCGGCAGCTTCCTCTACCTTCGCGTTAAGAAAGCAGGCAGCGACAGCCGGTTTGATGAGCTCAAACCCTCCTTCAGTGGCTTTTTGATGGCCTGGACGCTGCAGGGACTCTGGGTCTTTTTGACCCTGGCTGCGGCGCTGGCGGCGATGACGGCGAAGACGGCGCCGCCGCTGGGCATGATCGGACTGCTCGGTATCCTGGTGTGGATGGCCGGTTTTGCGATCGAGGCCCTGGCCGATGCGCAGAAGCAAGCCTTCCGTCAGGACCCCGCTAACAAGGGACGCTTCATCCACTCGGGGCTCTGGGCCTGGTCTCGGCATCCGAACTATTTTGGTGAGATCACGCTTTGGGTTGGCATCGCGCTGATTGCGCTGCCGGCCCTGTCAGGCTGGCAATATGCGACGCTGATCTCGCCGCTGTTTGTCTCTGTCTTGATCACCTATGTCAGCGGCATCCCGATGCTAGAGTCGCGTGCCGATGAGCGTTGGGGGGATGATCCGGCGTATCGCGACTACAAAGCGCGCACGCCGGTGCTGTTTCCCCGACCACCGCAGCGCTGATCTGCTCAGAGGCCCTGATTCACCCCTGGGGTACGTCTTGGAACAGGGCCTCCATCCGCTCCAACTCGCGCGGTGGAATATGCTGGGGATGACCGGCGAGGATGCCTGAAATGCTGCGGAAGGCGCGACCGATATGCATGCCGGTGCCGTCGATGCTGAACTCGCGGATATCTTTATCATGCGGCGAGCCACGCATCTTGAGCACCGTGAGTCCGCGCTTCATCTCACCGAGCATCTCGACATAGCGCAGCAGGATGATGGAGTCCGTGATGGTGGAGATGTGTCCATCGGTCACGGATTCGCCGCCAAGCAGGGTATTGGTCGTTACCGTGAAGAGCCCAGCGATCTCCCGCTCCTTGATGAACGAGGTGAGACCGATGACGAACTCGCGAAAGCCTTTGACGTTGGCGACCCGCTCGAGCGCGGACAGGCTATCGACCGCCACCCGGTTCGGATTGAACTCATCGATCATCCGCTTGATCGCGATCAGATGGTCTTCCAGGCCGCAAGATTCTGGATAGGTGGCGATGATCTCGAGAAGCCCTGCCTGCTCGTAGGCCTCGAAATCCTTACCCCAGCCTGAGGCATTGCGCATCAACTGATGCCGGCTCTCCTCGAAGGCGAGCAGTAGACAGCGCTCGCCACGCTCGACGCCGCCGGCGATGAACTCGGTCGTCATCAGGGTCTTGCCGCAGCCCGTGGCGCCCGAGAGCAGCACGATGGAATCACGGAAAAAGCCGCCGCCGCACATTGCGTCCAGCTCGCTATTGCCGGAACTGATGCGCAGGCTTGATGAGCGCTGCTTGAGCTTGATGGCCGACAGTGGGATCACCACGATCCCTTCATTCGGCATTACAGTAAAGGGATATTCACCCTTCTGGTGTGTGGCGCCCCGGAACTTGAGTACCTCGACGGTGCGTCGGCGTTTCTCTCCCTCGAGCACATTGCGCAACACGATCACGTTATCGGTGACGAACTCTTCGACACCATGGCGGGCGATCCGGCCATACTCTTCATCGCGCTCGGCCGTCATCACCGCGGTGACGCCCATCTGCTTGAGCGCTACTGCGAGACGAAACAGCTCGTTGCGAATGATCCCGGCGTTCTGAAACTGGTTGAAGATGGCACCCAAGGAATCCAGCGCAACGCGCGAGGCGCCAACCCGTTGCACCGCGAGCTCGATGCGCACGATGAGCGCGCCGAGGTCGTAATCGCCGGTCTCCACCATCGGCTCGCCCGGCTGTGGGGAGGCATCGACAAAGGTCCAGCGACCGCTGGCCTCGAACGCCTCGATATCCCATCCGAGCGAGGCCACGTTGCGCCGGATATCCGTCGCGCTTTCTTCAAAGGTAATAAAGACCCCGGACTCATTAAACTGCCGCACGCCTTCGACCAAGAACTGTGCAGCAAGGATGGTCTTGCCACTGCCGGCCGTGCCTGCGATCAGCGTCGTTCGCCCCTTTGGTAAACCGCCATCGGTGACGATGTCGAGGCCCGGTACGCCGCTGGGCAGCTTTTCGATGGTTCGCATAGTGTCTTTGCTCATGAGGCATCGTCTCCGTCATCGGCTAAGGTCGGCAAGACATCGAGGCCGGATAGCACGCGTTGTTTGTCGGAAAGGTCGCCGATGATGCGCCGCAGGGGCGGCGGTAATTGTTTGATCAACGTCGGAGTCACAACAATGCGCTGGCGCTCACCTTCTTCTGGGTCCTCAACAAGGTCAATCACCTCCATCTCATAACGGCCTTGCAGCTCCTCGGCGCAGATATGCTTGAGATTGGCAATGGCGCGTTCCGCCTGTGCTGTGTGGCCGGTAATGTAGAGGCGGAGCTTATAGTTGCGCATTGTGAATCCTCGCGTCTTGTCATCGCCTTGCTTCAAGAGCGGCGTCATTGCGATCCTCGGGTCTGAATGCCCATGCTGCCGACATAGTAGCGTCGGTAGTAGGAGACCAGGTAGCCCATGAGCTCGAGGATTCTGATGCGGCCCTCGTTGACAAGGAGGCGTTCCTGTGCAGCGCTGACGGACTTGGTCAACCCTTGAATGGCGGCACTGTGGAGATCGATCAGGTCGCGCGGGCTGGCGCGGACGAAACCCAATTGATCAGCGAGTTTGCGAAGCCGCTCACTGACCGGGTGCTCGACCTGGTAGACCTGCTGCTCGGCCGCCGCGCTCAAGATCTGGCCATAGGTGTCGCGGATCTCGGTGAACAGGTCGGGGTCGCTCTCGCGCAGCGGCTTGAAGCCAAAGGCACTGGCGCTAATGCTGACCTTAGCGCTGCCGCCGATGCGACCGAGCGCAAGCGTCTCCTGTTCGCGCTCGGCAATCTGTACACGCACCCGCAGGCGGTGACGTTCCACCGCGAAGCGCAGGCTGCGCTGAATCAGCGCTGCGTCGGTGATCCAGTCCTTCTGCAAGAAGTCTTCAGCGCCGATGCGCAGCGCCTCGAAACCCAGCGCATCATCGCTCAGGCCAGTCATCACCACGATCGGGATATCCGTGGTCTCGGCGAGCAGCTGGCTCAAGCCATCGAGTCCCTGGCTGTCGGGTAGACCAAGATCGAGCAGCACCAGATCGACATGGCCCTGGATCAGGCGCGCGCGCGCGTTGGCCAATGAGTCGACCGCTTCGCTGACAATGGCCGTGCTGCGGAGTATTTCCTCAATGAGGCGCTGATCGGAGGGGCTGTCTTCAACCAGGAGCAGCCGCAGAGGTGTCTTGGCGTCGTATCCTTTCGTCACAGTGTCGGGCACGGCGCGTTACCGGGTAGCGCAGAATTGGCCAATCAGTATACAGGCAAGCTGAAAGAAAAGACGGACCCCTTGCCTGGGGTTGATGCCACCCAAATACGCCCGCCGTGACGCTCGACGATGCGTTGGCAGATCGCCAGGCCAATGCCGGTGCCGGGATATTCAGCGCGAGTATGCAAGCGCTGGAAGATCTGAAAGATCCGATCGAAATACTGCGGCTCGATGCCGATGCCGTTGTCGGCGACTGAGATCACCCATGTGGCTGTTCGCTGATCGGCTGGAGCGCAGGCTTCGGGCCCTTCCGGATCGCCTTCGCCGGTTGCGTCGACAGCCCGCTCGCCGGGCTCGATCTGCTTGGCTGTAATGCGGATCAGCGGCGCGGCCCTGCTGCGATAGCGAATCGCGTTCAGGATCAGGTTGCTGAACAGCTGGGCCAGTTGACTGCGGTCGGCGAGCAGCCTGGGGAGTCTCGCTGTTTCGATGCGGGTATCGGTCTCGGCGATGCGATTGGCCAGGTCGGCCTCGACCAGGGCGACGACCTCGTTCAGATCGACCGACTCAAACGCCTGGGCGCGGGTTCCCAGGCGCGAGAAGGTGAGCAGGTCGTCGATCAGCAGCTTCATCCGGCGAGCGCCGTCGATGGCGAAGTTGAGATACGCGGTTGCGGTCTGGTCGAGATCTTCACCATAGCGGCGCAGATAGAGCTGCAGGAAGCTGGTGATGGTGCGCAGCGGCTCCTGAAGGTCGTGCGAGGCGACGGAGGCGAATTGTTCGAGCTCTTGATTGGAGCGTTTCAAGTCACGCTCGGCGCTAGCACGACTTCCGGCTTCGGCCTCCATGCGGTCGCGCGATGCGATGGTGTGACGCAGTCTTGACAGCAGTCGATTGAAGGCTCGCGCCAATTGCCCAACCTCGTCGTCTCGATCCAGGCCAATGCGCCGGTCAAGATCATCGATGTCGATCCCGTCGATGGCCTTGGTCAAGCGTGCCAGGGGTTGCAGTACGGTGCTGTTCAGCCAGAGGATCGCGATGCCGACGGCCAGCATCGTGAGCAACAATCCCATCAGCGCTACCCTCAGTAAGCGCTGCTTGAGGCTCAAGACACGCTCGGCATGGCGTTGATCGAGCTGCCTGAGGTCGTAGTCGAGTCTGGTTAAGGCCAGTTGAAAGGGGCGGAAGTGCTGTCGCGCCTGCTCAGCGCGTTCCGGGCCATAACGCGCCAGGCCATCGCTTGCCAAAACCAAGGCGTTGAACCGCTCCACGACCTCCTCGGCATGGCTGAGCAGACCCTCCACAAGGGCCGACTCCACGCCGCGTGCTTGCCACAGGAGCGCGAGCAGGGATTGGAGCTCGGCATGACGAGCGCGCCATTGCTGCAAGACCTGCTCATCGCCGCTGATGAGATAGTCGTAACCGAGGGTCTGGAGTTTCGAGCCCGACTGGTCGACCTCCCAGGTCAGGCGATGATCATCGACCACGGCGGAGAGGTCGTGCGTGACCATCAGCGTCATGACAATGAACACCGCCGCTGCAACCGCGACCAGCCCTGTGGCGATGGCGAGTCGGCTCTTGATCCTCATCGGGAGTCGATGGCGGGCTCAGCATCGAATCCCTGTGGCTTGACCTCTTTTGCTGCAATCAGCACATAGATGGCGGGCACCACGAAGAGGGTGAACAGGGTGCCGATGCCAAGCCCGGTGGCGATGACCAGGCCGATATCGAAGCGACTGACAGCACCGGGTCCAGTGGCGAGCAGCAGCGGGATCATCGCGACCAACATCGCCACCGTGGTCATCAAGATCGGGCGCAGCCGGATGCGGGCGGCCTGCTCAACCGCCTCGCGCTTGTCGAGCCCGTCGCGCTCGCGCACCAGGTTGGCGAACTCGACGATGAGGATGCCGTTTTTCGCAATCAGCCCGATCAGCGTGATCATGCCGACCTGAGTGTAGATGTTGATGCTGGCAAAGCCGAGGAAGAGGAACACCATGGCCCCGGCGATGGTCAAGGGCACCGACATCAGGATGACGAAGGGGTCGCGCCAACTCTCGAACTGGGCTGCTAGCACCAGGTAGATGACCAAGATCGAGAGGAAGAAGGTTGCCTCCAGCGCGCCGCCCTCGCTCTTGAACTGGCGTGACTCGCCTTTGTAATCCCAGCGCACGTTGCGTGGGAAGCGTTCGGCGGCGCTGTCCTCGAGCGAGGCGAGGGCGTCGCCCAGGGTGACACCAGGCGTGGGGACGCCGGACAGGGTGACGGCGTTCAGCTGTTGGAATTGGGTGCGTTGCGAGGGCTCGACCGACTGGCGGATGTCGACCAGCGTTGAGAGCGGCACCAACTCGCCACCGCCGGTGCGAATGTAATAGGACTGGATGCGCTCGATCGCGTTGCGCGCATCCCGGTCGACCTGTGGGATCACCTTATAGCTGCGGCCTTCCAGGCTGAACCAGTTCACATAGTCCTCGTTTAGCATCACCGCCAACGACTGCCCGAGCTGGCGCATGTCGATGCCGAGATCGCCAGCCAGGTCGCGATCGATCTCGAGGATGGTGCGCGGGCGCTCGAACTTGACGTCCTTCTGCAGGAACATGAACTGTCCGCTCTGCATCGCTTGCCCGACCAGCGCATCGGCAAGGCGGTCGAGCTCCTCGTAGCTCGCATCTGACAAGATGACGAACTCGATGGGCACTCCGCGTCCGGGCGAGGGTAGGCTGGGACGCGGAAAGATCACTGTCTGGAAGCCTGGGATACTGGCGAGGGTGCCCTGCAATTCCGGCTGGATCGCCATCTGTGAGCGCTCGCGCTCGGAGGGCTGGGCCATCTTGAAGCCACCAAAGGTGGTCGTTGGGCTACCGCCGAAACCGGCGATGATGAAGCTCTCCTGGTATTCCGGGATCGCCTCGAATCGTTCCAGAATCTGGTCGATATAACGCAGGTTGTAGTCGACGGTCGCGGTCTCTGGCGCGCTGGCCTGGAAGAACAGGATGCTCTGATCCTCGGTCGGCGCCAGCTCCTTCTGCGTCATCGTGTACATGACATAGACGCTAGCGATGACCGCCACCGCGATGATGACGGTGACGCCCGGATAGCGCAGCCAGCCATGCAGTGCGTTGCCGTAGACGCGCGCGAGCCACTGGAAGAAGCCTTCGACCGCCTGCTCGAAGCGGCCCGCCTCCTGGCCCGCGCGCAGCACCCGCGCCGAGATCATCGGCGACAGCGTTAAGGCGACCACGCCCGAGATCAGCACCGCGCCCGCAAGCGTGAAGGCAAACTCGACGAACAAGGAGCCGACCAGCCCGCCCATGAAGCCGATCGGCGCATAGACCGCGACCAATGTCGTGGTCATGGCGATGATCGGGCCGGCGAGCTCGCGCGCCGCGTCGATCGCCGCCTCGATGCCGCTCTTGCCCATCTCGATATGGCGGTGCACGTTTTCGACCACGATGATGGCGTCGTCGACGACGATACCGATCGCCAGCACCATCGCCAGTAGCGTCAGCAGGTTGATCGAAAAGCCGGCGAGCAGCATCAAAAAGCCGGCGCCGACCAACGACAGCGGTACTGCAACCGAGGGAACAATCGCGGCGCGCAGCGAGCCGAGCGAGAGGAAGATCACGAACAGCACGATCAGCACCGCCTCGGCGAGGGTCTTAAACACCTCGTTGATCGATTCCTGGATGAACTCGCTGGCGTCATAGGGAATATGCGCCTCGAGCCCCTCCGGGAACTGCGCCCGCAGACCGGGCAGCGCATCATGCACCCGTTGGGCGACGTTGAGCGGATTGGCGCCCGGCGTCTGTTCGATGCCGATAAAGATGGCTGGGATGCCCTTGTAGAGGGTGGCCGAGTCGTAGTTGGCGGCGCCGAGCTCGACCTCGGCGATGTCTTCCAGACGCACCAGGGTACCTGCGTTTTCGAGCACCACCAGGCGCCGGAAGCTCTCAACATCGCCGACATCGGTGGTGGTCGAGAGGTCGATCTGCACCCGCTCGCCCTTGATCTGACCGATGCCGGCGAGGTAGTTGTTCGCTGCCAATACCTGCGCGACCTGATCGCCGCTGATGCCGAGCGCGGCCATCCGGTCAGGGTCGAGCCAGACCCGCATGGCAAAGGTTTGGCTGCCGAAGATCTCGGCCTTGGCAACGCCTTCGAGCGCTTGCAACTGCGGCTGGACCACGCGAATCAGGTAATCGGTGATCTGCGGTAGCTCCATCTTCTCGCTGTAGAAAGCGAGGTACATCAGGGCCGTCGAGTCACCGGTGGTGGAGTCGATGACCGGATTCTGCGCTGCCTCGGGCAGCACATTGCGCTGGCTCGCGACCTTGGCCTGGATCTCGGCGACGGCGGCATTGGGGTCGTAGTTGAGGCGCATGTTGGCCTCGATGGTCGAGACGCCCTGGATACTGGTCGCGGTCAGGTAATCGATGCCATCGGCCTCGGCGATCGCCTGCTGCAGTGGCGTCGTGATGAAGCCCTTGACCAGCTCGCTGCTCGCGCCTGGGTAGGCGGTGGTGACGGTGACCACCGTGTTCTGGGTCTCTGGATATTGGCGGATCTCGAGACCGGCTAGGGCGCGCAGCCCCAAGATGAGGATCAGCAGGCTGACCACAGTGGACAAAACCGGCCGGTGGACGAAGAGATCGGTGAAGCGCATCGCATCAGACCTCGCTGCCGGCGTCGGCGGCTTGGCTTGGACGCGCAGCCGCTGAGGTTTCTGAGGGTGCAGTTGCTGATGCTTCCGGAGGCGCTGCCTTGGGCGCACTTGGTTCAACCTGCTCCTCATCCGCGACGATCTGGACGCTGGCGCCGTTGCGCAGCTTCACCTGTCCAGCAAGCACGACCTGTTCGCCCTCTTCGAGGCCCTCAAGGATCTCGACTTCTTGATCGCGCACGGCACCGGTCTTGACCTGACGCCGTTGCACCACGAGCCCTGAGGCTTGTCCGGAGTCCTGCCCAGAATCTTGCTCGGAGCCCTGCCCACCATCGCTGGGCTGGATCACGAACACCGAATCGCCATAGGTATTGAAGGTGATGGCCTGACGCGGCAATGTCAGCACCCCCTCGCGCGTCGGCAGCAGGATCTCGATCTTGGCGAACATGCCTGGCAACAGCAGGCGGTCTGGATTCGGTAGCTGCGCCCGCAACTGGATGTTGCGGGTCTCGCGATTGACGGCTGGACTGATCGCTTGGATGCGTCCCTCGAAGATGCGCTTCGGATAGGCCATGACCTCGACCTCAGTGGGTTGATCGACCGCGATCTCGGAGAGTTGCCGTGCGGGCAGCGAAAAGTCGACATAGACTGGGTCTAGCGCCTCAAGCTCGACGATTGCCGAGCCTGCATCGAGGAATTGGCCCAGGTTGACGCGGCGAATACCCAGCTGGCCGTCGAACGGAGCCAAGATGGTCTTTTTGCGGATCAGTGCCTCCTTGGCCTGCACCTGCGCCTGGGCCTTGGCCACCTCGGCGATCAGCGCATCGACATCCCCCTGAGAGACGGCGCGGTCGCGCAGCAGTTGGCGGTTACGCTCGAGCTGCAGCTGAGCCAGATTCAGCGCGGCGCGCAGTCCGGCCAGATCGGCCTCGTCGACCTCGGTATCCAGCTGCACCAAGGCCTGGCCTTCTGTGACCTGATCACCCGACTCAAACAGGATGCGTTTGACCTGACCGGCGACCTCGTTATTGACCATCACACCTTGCACCGCTTGCACATTGCCGACCGCTTGCAAGCGCGGCTGCCAACTCGAGGAGCTGACCTCGGTCGCGGTGACCGTCGATGCGGGCTGCGGCTGCGAGAACTGCGCCATCTCCTTTTGGATCTGTTGGTACTTAAGCAACGCGAGCCCGCCGCCGAGCAGCGCGAGGAGGAGAAGGACGAGGAGTGAGCGCAAGATCATGGATAGCGTCCATTGGCTACAAGGGGCGAAGGCTGTGGCGACAACCGGCCGAAGGATGATCGGGAAGTGGAGCCGCGCTTCAGCAGTCGTGGTTCAAACAGTTGTTGGGGGAACCGCTGACAGTATACAGAAGTGATTCCTCTTGCACTGGCGATCGAATTCACTGGCGTGCTACTGGTAGAGGCTGCGCCTGCTCTACACGCGGTTGCGGCACTGACAGAGGCTGCGCCTGCTCTACACGCGGTTGCGGCACTGACCGGCGTTGACTAGTATCGAACGCACTCTTATCGACTCGAGGGTCGTCCGAATGCCTCAATGGTCAATCACAGGTGATCAGCTCGCCGGCGTCGAGCCGACCTCCGCTGACGGCCGGCTGGTGAGCGAAGACGAGTACTGGCAGGACTGGTACGACGGCGCTGATCTCAGCTACGAGTGGAATAACGGCCGCCTAGAGGAGAAGCCGGTGTCGGATTTCGAGACCTTTCAGGTGTACCTCTGGTTCCTGGAGCTGTTGCGCCACTATCTGCGGCTACAACCGGTCGGCAAGCTGGTGGCGTTGGAGATGGGCTTTCGGCTCTCGCTCAGATCGGGCACGGTGATCCGCAAGCCAGACCTGGCGGTCGTCCTCGACAGCAATCCGGTCGCGCTGGATCTGACCGACAGCTCTTACCATGGCGTCTTCGACCTCTGTGTCGAGGCCCTGTCGACGGAAAAGCCGGCCTATGTCCATCGGGATCTGGTGGTCAAGAAGGCCGAATACGCCGCCGGCGGCGTACCCGAGTATTACGTGCTGCACCGCGAGCACGGCAACCTGGCCTTCTACGGTCGCACCCGTGGCGGCGTCTACAGCCCGCTGCCGATCGAGGGCAGCGGCGATGAGCGTCTGGTCCGCTCGCGGCTGCTGCCGGGCTTTCAGTTCCGGATCAATGATCTGATCCGCCGGCCAGACCTGGATGCGATTCGTCGCGATCCAATCTACAGCGACTTCGTGCTGCCGGAATGGACCCAGGCGGAGCAGGCGCAGGCACGGGCCGAGCAGGCGCGAGCTCTGGCTGAGCGCGAGCGCGAAGAGGCCAGTCGTGAGCGTGATCAGGCCAGTCGCGAGCGTGATCAGGCCAGTCGTGAGCGTGATCAGGCCAGTCGTGAGCGTGATCAGGTCAGTCGCGAGCGTGATCGAGCCAGTCGTGAGCGCGATGAGGCCTTGGCAGAGGTCCGGCGCGAGGCGGTCGCACGAGCGGCGCTCGAAGCGGAGCTGGCGCGTCTGCGCGGCACCTCCGGCGGGTAGTCGCAAACGTTCAGGGGGAGCCTCTGGAGTCCAGCACCCGGGTACCCGGGTATCCTCATCCGGGCATTGTTAGTCTTGGAGCTGGTCGATGATGTCGCCCCGTCCGTTGTTCGTTCTTGTCTCAGGCATCTTTGCGCTGATCCTGACCATGGGTGTGGCGCGCTTCGCTTACACCCCGATGCTGGCCTACATGCAGCCGCAGACCGGCATGGGCGATGCGCTCGCCGGCTGGCTGGCGGGCTGGAATTATCTTGGCTACCTGTCCGGCGTGCTGCTGGTGACGCGGCTCAAGGATTTGATGCTCAAGGACCGTCTGTATCGGATCAGCTTAGTGTTGGCTGTGCTGACCACGGCGATGATGCCGCTGGCGGGTATGCCGCTCTCGCTAGAGGCACTCACGGCGCTGCTCGCCGACGGCTCGCTGGCGCAGGCACCTGCATCCGCATCACGGATGACATCTCCGGCTGCGATGCCAGCAGCAATACCGCTTGCCGAGACGCCAGGCGCGATCTGGATGGCCGATGCGCCGCTGATCTGGGGCCTGAGCCGCTTCCTGGCTGGTGTTAGCACCGCTGGCGGGCTGATGCTCGGCTCCGGCCTGATCCTGAATTGGTTGATCCGCCATGGGCACCGCAGCGAGTTGGGCTTGCACTTTAGCGGTCTTGGCCTGGGGATCGTGCTCGGTGGGCTCTTGGTCGAGCTTGCTGCG
>NZ_JAYESN010000063.1:0-26984 GCF_034860625.1 Lamprobacter sp. | reverse complement strand
CCCAGCTCGCCGAGGCGGGCGCGGGAGATCTCCAGATAGGCGACCTCCTGCTGCTCGCCGCCGATCACGATCTTGCGGATGCCGGGCACCAGGATCAGCTGCTTCTTGAGATGATCGGCGGTATCCCAGAGGTCGCGCCAGGTATAGCCCTCGCCGGTCAGCGCGAGATAGATGCCGTAGACATCGGCAAAGCTGTCGACCACGATCGGCGGTTGGGCTCCGGGTGGTAATTTGTATTGCATGTCGGCGATCTTGCGCCGCAGCTCATCGTAGATATTCGGGAAGTCGGCGCCGCGATACTGGTCCTTGAACTCGATGGTGATGTCGGACATGCCTGGGCGCGAGACCGAGCGCTTGATCCCTTTGACCTGCTCCATCAGCTGGATGGCCTCCTCGACGTGGTAGCTGACCTCGTCTTGGACCTGCTGCGCGGAGGCGCCCGGATAATAGGTGATGACCTTGGCGAGCTTGACCGTAAACGCCGGGTCCTCGAGCTTGCCCATGCTCTGAAAGCCCCAGATGCCGCCGCCGACCAGGATGATGACCAGCAGCCAGGAGATGACCGGGGTCTTGACGGAGTATTCGGCGATATTCACGAGGACGGGCCCTCGCTGGTCGGCGCAGCCTCGTCGTCCATGGCGTTAGTGGCATTCGCGCCGGATTCTGATCCAGCGGGCGACGGCAGGGCCGGAATCTCATCCGCGCGCGGCTCGGCCTCCTCGCGTTGCGGCAGCAGACGCACCTCCATGCCGTCGGCCAGATAGCCGACGCCGGCAACCACCACCCGCTGTCCAGGCTCGAGCCCGCCCTCGACCTCGATCGAGCTGCCGGTCAGGCGCCCGACCTCAACCGGCACCTTACGCACGGTCAGCGCCGGCTCCTCGACCACCCAGACGAAGGGCTCGAGCTCAGCATCGGCGGTCACTGCCGTAGCTGGCAGGCTGAACAGGCGCTCGGCTGCCGTGACCTTGCTGAGATCAGCTGTGACCGTGGCGGTCATGCCTGGGAAGACCATGAAGTCGGCTGGGGCGGGCATGCTGTAGGTGACCTCGAAGGTCTGGGTCGCGGCATCGGCGCGGGTAGAGACCTCGCGCATCCTCAGCGCGAAGCGCTTGCCAGGATGGTTATCGAATGAGGCCCAGGTCGGCACCTGGTCCCCGGTCGACTGATCCCCCCCATTCCTCGGTCGCAGGCTGCGGATGATGTTTTCCGGCACCGCTACCTTGACCTGCAGGCTATTGTTGTCCTGCATCGCCAGCACCGGCTGCTTTGCCTGCACCTCCTCGAAGCGCTCGACGTAGCGCTGGCTGATGGTGCCGTCGAAGGAGGCCTTGAGCTGGGTATAGTCCAGATCCTGCTGCGCGCGCTCGAGCGCCGCCTTGGCATTCTTGATCTCGGCTTCCTTGGCGTCGAAATCGGTGCGCGAGATGAAGCCGTCTTCGACCAGCTCCTGCGCGCGATTGAAGTCATTCTCGGCGCGATCAAAAGTCGCCTGGGCGTTGCGGGCGGCGATCTCGTAGTCGGTGGCATCGAGGGTGATCAGCACGTCGCCTTGCTTGACCTGATCGCCCTCTTTGACCAGCAGCTCTTTGACGGTACCGGGCACGCGAAACGCCAGCTCCGCTTTGGCTTCGGCATCGACTCGGCCCGGGAAACTGCGTTCGCCACCGAGGTCCGGAGACTCAACCAGCAAAGTCTTCACCGGGCGAACCGGCGCGGGTCCCTCCGGCTCGGTGTCTTGCGAGCAACCCGCTGAGAGGCTCACAAAGACAGGGAGCAGCAGGGCTGCCAAGCTCATGCGACGGAAGGAGTGCGACAAGGGGAGGCTCCTGCGAAGGCTTTTAGTCGGGCTGACGCCAGATGTTAGCGCATTGATCAGTGGAGAACAGCGATTAGAGAAAGCCTGAGACCAGATTCATCCCCTAGGGCTTGCCGAGCGTGACGTAACCGGTGGTGTTGCCGTCGCCGGAGAGTCCGAGTCCAAGGTAGAAGGGACCAAGCCAGGTGTCGGCGCCAAAGAAGAGGCTGCTGCCGTAGCGGGTCTCGCTCGGGTTGAGTTCCTCGAGGACGTCCCACAAGCGCCCAACCTCGAGCGAGCCGCCGAGATAGAGGCCCTTGCCAAGCGGCGGAGTGAGTGTGGTGAGCTGGTGTTGGTAGACCAGACTGCCGAAGGCATACTTGTTCCCGCGGAACTGCTCGTTGGCGTAGCCCGAGAGCTTGAGGAAGCCACCGAGCGGGAACTGATCGTAGTAGGGCATCTCGTCGCCGAACGCGGTGCCTCCACGGAGGTTCAGGGTCAGGGTGTTCGGTCCCCTGCTGATTGCCTTGCCGGCCAGGATCTCGGTTCTGAAGTACTGCTCGTCGGCGCCCAGGGACTCGAGTGGCGCGAGCAGGTCAGCCTTGATGTAACTGCCTCTGCGGGCCAGCCCGCCACTGTCGCGGGTGTCGTAGAGCAGGCGGCCGCGGAGGCCGGTGTCGTTGTAATGAACTTCGGGTACCAGGGACGAGCCGGTGTCGACGTTGGCGTCGACCTGGCCCGCCAGGAGGCCGAGGCGGAACTCGGCGAAGCGGCCAAAGGTGGTGCCCACGTCCAGGCCGATGCGATAGCGGGCGATGTCGTAGCGGGCGACACGGTCGTCACCCTGGAAGACGCTGAGTGGTACCTTGCCGAGGTCAATGTAGGGTGCGACGAAGCCGGTCCGCGCGCTATCGAAGGGCTGATAGAACTCCGAGAATAGATGCGGCTCGTTGCCCATATTGATGCTGCTCAGCCATTCACCGCCGAGCGCGTTGATCCAGGTCTGGCGATAGGTCGCGCGCAGCCCGAAACGGCTGTCGCCCTTGAAGTCGTTGCTGAGGCCGAGACCGAAGCTCAGGTAGCCCGGCCCCCAGGCCTTCTCGACGGCGTCGACGATCAGCAGGTTGCGCCCGTCCTCGCGCTCGATGCGGTAGTTGACCCGCTCGAATTCCCCACGCCCGTAGAGGCGGTTGAGGTCGCTCTCGAGCTCGTTGCGGTTGAGCGGTTGGCCTTGGTGCCGCTCCACCACGGACTCGAACAGCTCTGGATTAACCCGCTCCAGGCCGACGACGCGGACCTCATCGATATGCTCGATCGGCTGGCGCCGACGCTCGATCGACGCGCGCCAGGCGGCATAGTCGGCCGGGCTGACCCCGAGGGTGGCGAGCTGCGCCGAGACCTGACGGGCGGCCTCGACGCCCGTCGCGATCGCTTCCGCCCCGCGGTTGAAGTCGCCAGCGCTGATGTTACCGAGCTGCGGCCGGACCAGGATGTCGCGCCGGGGATCGATCTCGGCGAGCGAGCGTTCCTCATTCTGGGCGAAGACAAAGTTGATCATCTGCCCAAAGCTGCCCAGCACCGTGCTCAGCTGCTCGCGGCTCGGCGGGGTGGAGTCGAGCTTGACCACGATCAGCCGGTCGACGCCCATGGCACGCGCGATATCGACCGGGAGGTTACGCACCAGTCCGCCGTCAACGTAGATCCGATCATCGGTTTCCAAGGGCGCGAACACGCCCGGCACGGCCATGCTCGCGCGCATGGCCAACGGCAGGGGGCCCTGGTCGATGACCACCATCTCGCCGCTCTCAAGGTCGGTGGCGACGGCCCGAAACGGGATCGGCAGCTGATCGAAGTGCTCGACCCCTTCTGCGCCGTTGGTCAGTTGACTCAAGTACAGCAGCACCTCTTGGCCCGAGATCGCACCCTTGGGTAGGCGGAACTTGCCATCGCGCCGGCCGATGGCGAAGCCGAAGGTCGGGCGCAGGCTCTCCTCTTTGCGGCGCATGGGCCACTCGGCGCGTGGAGGGTCGTCGTCGAACAGCTGATTCCAGTCGACCGAGGTGACCGCATCGTCCATCTCAGCGGCGTTGAGGCCAGACGCGTAGCCGCCGCCGACCAGCGCCCCCATACTGGTGCCGGCGATCGCGTCGATCGGCACACGCAGCTCCTCGAGCACCTTGAGTACACCGATGTGGGCCGAGCCCTTAGCGCCTCCGCCGGCGAGCACGAGGCCGATGCGGGGGCGGGCATCCGCATCCGCAGCGGCGAATGCCGCCAGCAAACAGAGTGTCGCGAAGGTAGGCATCATGATGCTGTCACGGCCGATGCCGCTCCGGACGGATAGGTCATCCAAGCCACCTCACGCGCCCAGGGCGGCCCGAAAAAGAAGGCTAGCTCGAAGGCGGGCTCGGGTATCGCGAGGTCTGAAGTGCTATTGCAGCGCCGTCACCATGGATCGCTGTGCGTGGTGACGGCCGCTTGCATTCAGGATAACGCCATTCGCCTGATCAGTTGCATTCGCAGATCATGCCGTGCGTTTTGTCGTTTAGCCCTTCTGAAAACTTGGCGGTCGTCTCGCGGACTACTTGATGGCCTTGAAGGGGGCCGCCATTGTTCGGTGACATGAAGAAAACCGCGATGCAGTCGTCGGAAAGCTTCACGGAGGAGATCTTGTTGAGCCAACTCGGGTCGTTGAACGTCCTGTTGCTCTTCGCGGGTAGGCCGCCCGACTGACCCTCGGGATAAAACCTCAGGTAATCGTTGTTCTGCACGGTCCCGGTTTGACCACCAAAGTCAAAATCCTCTGAAATCGTGCACGCAGCGCCTGCAACGCCAGTAAAAAACAGGGCTGCCGACAGTGTGGTCATCATTGCTGGAATCAGCGTCTTTCTGCTCATTCTTCTGTCGCCTTTGGTATGGGGTCGTTATCGACAGAGCGTGCACGCCACCCGAATCTACGTCGCTTTTCTTCTCCGCGCAAGCGCTTATTATTATCGACACTCAGACAGACCAGCGATGATGCTCGAGCGATGAACGCGTGTATCTGCCGGCGATCGCCTACGCCTGGCGCTCGGGGAGCAGCGAGATCGCCACGGATCTGCTCGAATCGCCAGAATCAGAGGCCGAGCGTCTTCGCCGGCGCCGGCTTGCCGAATAGATACCCCTGAAAGGCGCAGCAGCCATTGCGCGCGAGGAATTGCCGCTGGGCCTCGGTCTCGACGCCTTCGGCGATGACCGAGAGCCCGAGCTTGGGCGCTAGGGCGAGGATGGCGCGGACGATGGCCGCCGCGTTGGCATCACGGGTGACGTCATCGACGAAGGAGCGATCGATCTTGAGTGTATCGAGCGGGAGGCGTTTGAGGTAGGCGAGCGATGAATAGCCGGTGCCGAAATCATCGAGCGCAAAACGCAGCCCGAGCGCGCGCAGTGCGGCCATCTTGGTGATTGTTTCATCAAGATCCTCGAGTAACAGGCTCTCGGTCAGCTCGAGCTCGAGCAGGCTGGGCTCGATCCCATAGCGCAGCACAGCGGTGCGCACCATCTCGACAAAGTTTGGGTCGCGAAACTGGCGGGCACTAATGTTGATGGCGAGCGAGCGCTGCCTGCTGCCTCTGTCTTCGGCCCAGGCAACCAGCTGCAAACAGGCAGCCTGCAACACCCATTCACCCAGCGGTAGGATTAGCCCCGTCTCTTCAGCCAGATGAATGAAGACGTCCGGGCCGAGCATGCCGTGCTCGGGGTGTGCCCAACGCAACAGGGCCTCGGCGCCGATCAAGCTGCCGTCGCCGTCGACTTGGGCTTGGTAATGCAACACAAACTGCTGGTTGCGCAGACCCTCGCGAAGATGCGCTTCCAACTCAGTGCGCTGTTCCAAGGCGATCTGCGTTTGCGGATCAAAGAACCGAAATCGGTTGCGACCGGCATCCTTGGCCTGGTACATCGCCAGGTCAGCGCGCTTCAGCAGATCATCGACACATAAATCTTTGGCATCAATCAGGGTGGCGCCGATGCTCGGGGTCACATGATGTTGTCCACCCCCAAGCGGGTAGGGCTTGGCGATCGCAGCCAGAACCTTTTCCGCGACGGTGCGTGTCTGTTGGGCGGCCTGTTCCACATCATCGCTCAGGTCTTCCATCACGATGACGAACTCGTCACCGCCAAGGCGCGCAACGGTATCGCGCGCTCGCACGCTGCCAACCAGCCGCGCGGCGACCTGTTTCAACAACTGATCGCCCATGTCATGACCGAGGCTGTCATTGAGGTCTTTGAAATGGTCGAGGTCGATGAACAGCAGCGCGCCGATACTGCCGGTGCGCTGGATGCTGGCGAGCGCATGGCCAAGCCGGTCGATCAACAGGCGTCGATTCGGCAAATGGGTCAAGACATCGAAGAAGGCGAGCTGTTGGATCTGATTTTCGGCGGCCTTGCGTTCGGTGATGTCGGTGTTGAGGACGACGGCGCCGACGATGTTGCTGTCGCCGTCTTGAATCGGCACCGCTGAGGTCAGGATGGTCTTCTGGGTGCCGTCAACACACTGGATGGCAACCTCTTTGTTCAGCGTCGTCTCGCCCTTAAAGATGGCTCTGAGCGCGGCGCAATTCTGCAGCTTGGTGCCGTCTTCTGCCTTCGTTGAGCAGCGATCGCAGGTACGGAAATGGTCGCGTCCAAATCGCTCTGCGCAGTTCCAGATGCGTTGGGCAACGGAATTGCCATAGCTGATCTGGCCGTGCTGGTCCAAGAACCAGACCCCGATGGGCAGATGCTCGACAATGGATTTTAAGCGTTGCTCGCTCTGGCGCACTGCGTCCTCGGCGCGCTTCTGGACGCTCAGATCGGTGGCGATGACACAAAAGGCCCCTTGTTTCTGCTCGTAAGGTAGCTCGGTGAGAGAGAGGTGGCAGGGGATGGAGGCGCCGCTGGCGCTCAGCAACTGCAGCTCCAGACGCTGCTGTGGGCGCGGTGATGGGGTGCGCAGCCAGGCGTGGTAAGCCGGACGATCCGACTCGCTAATGAACTCCGCGAGTGCCGTGCCGGTGAGGAGCTGATGCGAGAGGTCGAGCATCGCCGCCATGCGACGATTGGCATAGTAGATCTGGCCTGTCGCGGTCAGGGTTATGGCGCCTTCGCCCATCTCTTCGACCAAGAGCCGATAGTCGTGCTCGGCGCCTTGCAGCTCCAGCACCTGACCGCCCTGCCTGCCGGTGACGAGCAAGGCATCAACCTCACCGGCGCCGATGGCATGCAGCACCGCCTCAGCCTCGGCCAAGCGCCGTTTGAGGTCTTGGATTTCCGCTGCGGTATTGGCGCCAGAGCTGATGACTGAATTGGGGGTTGGGTCGTTGGCGATCATGACCTAAGTCTGGATTCAAGACTCAACTGGAAAACCGATGTGGCGCGCCTGATGAGGTGGCGGCCAGATCGGTCCTGGCTAGGAATGGGCCGGTTGAGTGGGTTGGCGCAGATCGAGACCGACGAGCGCGCGTTCGGTATCCGAGAGGTCACCGATGATCTTGCGCATGGGCAGTGGCAGCCGGCGCACGACGGTGGGGATGGCGAGGATCTGGTCGCCTTGCGCCAACTGAGGATTTTCCAACAGATCGATCACCTCAATCTGGTAATTCCCGCTCAGATGAGCCTCGCACATGGCTTGCAGATTGGCGAAGGCGGTGAGCGACTTGGGCGTCTGGCCGGCGACATAGAGCCGCAGCGTCCAAGGCTTGTTGGTCTCGTTGCCTGGCTCGACGCCGATCCTTGGTTTGCCGTCGGCAGTGCTGCTCATGCCCCGCCCTCTTGCGTCTGATTGACGGCGTCGGCCCGGCGAACCGAGGCCATCGAGGCGCGATTCAGCAACAACTGTTCCTGGCGTTGCTGCTCGCGTTCGATCAGTGCTAGGGTTTCCGACTGCTGAGCCTCGAATTCCTGCTCCAGCGCTGTCATCTGGGCATCCAGGATCGCGCGTCGACGCTCGAGATCCTGTTTGCGTCGCTCGATCTCTTGATGCCGCTCGAGCTGATCACTCCTCTCGATGGCCTCCTGCGCCAGCCGCGCGCTGCCGGTCAAGACCCCGCCTGGCCCAACGTAGACATCGAGCAGGTCGATACCCTGATCGGTGATGAGGAACTCGCGTGTTTGATTGGAGTGCGACATGCCGCGTGACTTCAGGATGCTGATCACGCGATTACGTTCGCCGCCGGTGTTGACGGCTGCAAGCAATAGCCAAGTATCGATCAGCGAGGAGATCGCCGAATCGGTCTGCTCCAAGGAATCGCTGCCGCGCGTTAGGCTGGTAAACATGGCTGTTATCTGGTGCATTTTCAGGAAATCGATCAGCCGTGTCAGCATGCCCTTGACTTCAAGCTCATTGCCACGCGTGATAAAGCTGTTCAGCGGGTCGAGGATCACCACTGAAGGGGCGAACTGCGTGACCGCACGGTGGACGAGCGCTAGATGCATTTCAAGGCCGGTAAAGCTGGGACGGGCATTGTGAAACCGGAGTAAGCCCTGCTCGGCCCATTGCTTCAAGTCTAGACCGATTGCGCCCATATTGCGCTGGATCTGAGCCGCTGACTCCTCGAACGCAAAATAGAGCACCCGTTCACCGCGAATGCAGGTGGCCGCGGCGAAGTGTCCGGCCAGGCTCGACTTGCCGGTGCCCGCCGTACCCGAGACCAGCACGCTGGTGCCGCGAAAATAGCCCTGGTCGCCGAGCATGGCGTCTAACCGAGCAATACCGGTCGAGATGCGCTCGGTGGAGACCGGATGGTCAAGGCCGATCGAGGTGATGGGGGTGACTGAGATGCCGTTAGCATCGATCAGGAAGGGATAATCGTTCGTACCATGGCCAGAGCCGCGGTACTTGAGCACCCGCAGTCGGCGGGTCCAGGTCTGATCGCGCACCTGATGATCGAGGGTGATGACGCAATCGGAGACATATTCCTCGAGTCCGTGACGGGTCAGTTGCCCATCGCCACGCTCGCCGGTGACGATCGCGGTGACGCCCTTATCTTTGAGCCAACGAAATAGGCGTCGGAACTCGGCACGAAGGATCGCTGGATTCGGTAATCCGGCGAAGAGCGTCTCAAGGGTATCGAGCACGACACGCTTGGCGCCGATCGAATCGATCGCGTAGTCGAGCCGGATGAACAGCCCGCTGAGATCGAAGTCCCCGGTCTCGGCAAACTCACTGCGCTCGACCAGTACGAAGTCGAGTGCAAGCTGACCGCGGGCAACGAGGTCGTTGAGGTCAAACCCTAACGAAGCAACATTCTGAGCAAGCTCTTCGGGCGTTTCCTCGAATGCAATGAAGACCCCTGGCTCGCCAAGCTCGGTTGCCCCCCTGACTAGAAACTCCATGGAGAGCAGGGTCTTGCCGCAGCCCGCGCCGCCGCAGACCAAGGTGGTGCGGCCTTTGGGCAAGCCGCCACTCGTGATCTCATCGAGGCCGGAAATGCCGGTTGCGGCCTTCGGCAATGCGCTATTTGCGATGCTCACCAGTGTCCTCGAGTGAATCAGTTTTCAAATCAGTCTTCAACGGTCAGCCTTGCATCATACAACGACCAGCGCGATCGAGTCCTAGCATCAGGCCAAGGCGGATGGGCGTTGGCATCGATTGGGCCGAGGTTCAGTCGGCGTCGAGATCGCGCCAAACGATCTGGTCGCGTCCCTGTTCCTTGGCTTGATAGAGGGCCTGGTCGGCGGCCTGTTTCAGGGCCTCGGCGTCCGTTGCCGGTCGCTGCCGTTGCGGCTGATGGGTGCTGCCTCCCAAGCTGATGGTGATGTGATCGCTGACCGGCGAATAGGCGTGTGCAAGCGCTAGGGCATGGATTGCTGCGCGCATCGCCTCGGCGACCTCCTGACCGCCATCGGCGTCGGTCTCAGGCAGCAAGGCGACGAACTCCTCGCCGCCATAACGGGCGACCAGATCCGCCGAACGGTTCGGCACCTGTTGCAAGGCTTGTGCGACCCGGCGCAGACAGTCATCGCCCGCCCCATGACCATAGTGGTCGTTATAGGCTTTGAAATGGTCGATGTCGATCATCAGTAGCGAGAGCGGTTGTTGGTGACGCGACTGCCGGTTCCACTCCTGCACGAGCTTGCGGTCGAAATAGCGCCGGTTTGGGATCTCGGTGAGCCCATCCTGAAGCGCGATCTGTTCCAGTAGATCGGTCTTGAGCTTAAGGCTGACTTGATTGTGGACCCGGGCGCGCACGATGGCCGGATTGAACGGCTTGGAGATGTAATCGGCAGCGCCGAGCTGCAGCCCCTTGGCCTCGTCCTGTTCTTGATCGAGGGCGGTGACGAAGATGACCGGAATGGCGTGGGTCGTCTCATCGGCCTTGAGCTCTCGGCAGGTGGCGTAGCCATCCTGGTCCGGCATCAGGATATCGAGCAGGATCAGGTCCGGTGCCGGCTCGCGCCGGGCCAGCTCCAGGGCCTTGGCGGCGCTGGTCGCGGTGATGATGCGGTAATCGTCCTTGAGTAGCTTGGCCAGGGCGTGGATGTTGGCGGGCTGATCATCGACGATCAGCAGTCTGGCGCGCTGTTCTTTCACCTCATGCCTCGTGGTGTGGATTGTTGATGCGCGCGGCGACGCGTTTTAGTAGCGCGCTGGCGCGATCATGGTCGAAGGTCTCGATGTGGGTGCGCAGCTCCAGGGCTAGGGCGCCGTCGACATGCTGACGGATGAGACTGGTGACCTCACCCATCAAGGCGTCGTCGATCAACTCGCCGGCAGAGAGGGCCTGCAGGATCTGGTCGATGATCTCCATACTTGCATCCGCGTCTTCCTGGCGGGCCTGACCTCTGATGGGGCTGCTGCTCGTGGGGCCGTTGGTGGAAGAGCGACTGGGCAGCGCGGCCAGATGCCAGCGGGCTTGGCTCAGGGCCTCGGTCAACTCCTCACTTGCGGTCATGGGGATCGGCGCATCGCGGCGGCAGAGGGAGTCGATCTCGGTGGCGATCGCCGCTAGGCGTTCGGCGCCAAGGGTGTTGGCCAGACCTTTCAGGGTATGAATCAGGCGCTTTGTCTCGGTGGTCCTGGGTGGTTGCTCGAGTGGCTCGCCGAGGGGGGCAAATTCGCCCTCAAGCTGGTGCCGGAAACGATGCAGCAGGTTCATATAGAGCGCGGCATCCTGGTCGAGGTGATTGAGCCCGCGCTGCAAGTCAAACCCTTTCAGTGTAGCTGGCAAGGGCGCCTCAGTGGAGACTGATGTGCTCCTTGGCATGCTCCGGGGCATGCTCCGGGGGGATGCGCCAGCTGTGGAAGCTTGCGCGGATTCGGGCGCATGCCGAACGCCGGTTTGGGCGCCTGGCTGGGACGTCGGCGGGTCAATATCGGCGCTCGGCAGCCAGGTCTCGAGCAGGCGAAACAGGGTCTGCTTGTCGATCGGCTTGGCGAGGTGGTCATTCATGCCGGCGGCCTGGGCGCGTTGGCGATCGTCGTCCATGACCGCTGCAGAGAGCGCCAGGATCGGCAGCTCGGGATGCTGGGCGCGGATGCGGCGGCTGGCCTCGAAGCCGTCCATGACCGGCATCTGCAGATCCATCAGCACTAGGTCCACCGGCTGCTCGGCGAGCCGCTCCAGCGCCTCGCGGCCGTTGTGCGCTTCGATGATGCGTGCGCCGGTCTTCTCCAGCAGCGCGGTGGCGACTTCGCGATTGAGGCTGTTGTCCTCGACCAGCAGGAGGGTGCGATCGACCAGGTGGGGCGGCGGCGGGTTCTGTTCGTCCGTTGCCTGCTGGCTCGGCGCCTGCTCGGCGCTGGCGCGCCCCATGGCCTTGAGCAGCGCGCGCGCGGTGACCGGTTTGCTCAGGAAGGCGCTGTAGAGATCAGCATGCTGACTGGGGCCTTCCTGACTATAGGCGCTGATGATCAGCGCCGGGATCTGGGTGTCGGTCAATGCGCCTTGCCCGCGCAGCGCATGCAAGCGCTCCAGGGTGGCGAGCCCATCGAGCTCGCCGGGCATCCTCCAGTCGATGAGGATGAAATCGAACGGCAGGCCCTGGTGTTCAGCGGCCACGACAGCGGCGATTGCGGCCTCGCCACTCTCGGCCTCGACGACCTTCAGGGCCGCCTGCTCGAGCATGTCGCGCAGCACCTTGCGTGCGGTGACATGGTCATCGACCACCAACACACGGGCCCCGGGGGGGATCGCCTCGGCCTGCCGTGGCGCAAGCGCGGGCTGTAATGACAGCGGTAAGCTGAGCTCGAAGCCAAAGGTGCTGCCCTGGCCGGGGTGCGATGCGAGCCTGAGCGTGCCGCCCATCTGTTCCAACAGCCGGCGGCTGATGACCAGGCCGAGGCCGGTGCCGCCATAGTTGCGGGTCGTCGAGGTGTCCGCTTGTGAGAAGGGCTGGAACAGCCGCTGCTGTTGCGCCTCGCTCATGCCGATGCCGGTATCACGGACCTCGACGCGCAGATGCGCCTGCTGTTCCTGCAGGGGTAGGAGCCGGATCTCCAGTTCGACCTGCCCTTGCTCGGTGAACTTGAGGGCGTTGCTGAGCAGGTTGGTTAACACCTGCCCGAGGCGCAACGAGTCGCCGATCACGGCGGGCAGCCCATGCGTATTGCTGTTGAAGATCAGCTCGATGCCCTTGGCCTCGGCGGCAGCGGCGAACAGGGTCTGCATCTGCTCGAGCAGATCATCGAGGTGGAACGGGCGCGCTTCCAGTTCTAGCTTGCCGGCCTCGATCTTCGAGTAATCGAGGATGTCGTTGATGATGCCGAGCAGCATGCGTGAGGAGGCGTGAATCTTGCCGAGATAGTCACGCTGTTTGTCATTCAACGGCGTTGTGAGCAACAGTTCCGAGAGCCCGATGACGGCGTTCATTGGCGTGCGGATCTCGTGGCTCATATTGGCCAGGAATTGACTCTTGGCCTGATTGGCGCGCTCGGCCACCTCTTGCGCCTGCTTGATCTCGGTGAGGTCGTTGTAGACCGCTACCACCTCGCCGGAGGAAAGCATGAAGAGGTTATTCTCGCGCCAGCCCTGCAGTTGCTCATCCTCATAGCGCGCAAGAGGCAGCTCGACTGGCTTGCCGCTGCGCGCGACTTGGCGTAAGGCCCCGAGCAGCCCCATCTCCTCGGCTGCTGGAAAGCACTCGGTCAGCCGGCGGCCGATGACCTCCTGGCGTGGGTGTTTGTCCATGCGCTCGGCGGCGGCGTTGTAGTCGGTGAAGAGGAAATCCTGGCCGTCGTCGACCGGGCGGAAGACCGCAACGCCACTGCCAGTGTTCTCGAAGATGCCCTGGAAGCGCTCCTTCTCGGTTTCCAGGGCCTGCTTGGCCTGCCTAGCCTCGGTGATGTCGAGATCGCTGCCCCGATAACCGAGCAGGGTGCCGTCATCGCCGATCACAGGCGCGGCATGGGTGCTGACCCAGAGCAGGTGGCCGTCTTTGTGCAGGAGGGGGTTGATCATGCCGTCAAGCGACTGGCGTGCCGCAAAGCCCTCGAACACGGCGGTCTTGAAGGCCTCGCGGCCGTTGGCCGGGTGCAGATCGTAAAAATGGGCCTGACCGACGAGCTCGTTGGGCCTGTAGCCCCAGACGCGTTCCGCCACCGGACTGAGATAGGTATAGCAGCCCTCGGTGTCGACCTCCCAGGTGACGGTACGGCTCTGGGCCGCGAGCTGTTGCAAACGCTGTTCACGATCGCGCAGATCGCGCTGTGCCTCCTTGATCGCGGAGATATCCTGGATGATCGACCAAATGACCTCGCGCCCTTCCGGCGTCTGCGTCTTGAAGCCCTCGAGCAGTACCGGATAGCGGCTGCCATCCTTGCGGATGTATTCCTTCTCGAACGGCCCATAGAAGCCGGTCTTGCGCAGCGCTTCGAGGGCCTGCTGTTCGAGCGGCAGGTATTGCTCGGGGGTCAGCTGCCAGTAATTGAGTTGGCGGAATTCCTCTGCGCTATAGCCGGTGGGCTCATTGACGGCGGCGTTGAATTCGAGAAAGTCGCCGGTGGCGAAATCGTTCATCGCGATACCGACCGGCGAGCGCTCGAACAGGCCGCGGAACTTGGCCTCCTCGGCGGCGAGCCGGCGCTCTGCCGTCATGCGGTCAGTGACATCCTCGTTGATGCCAACGACGCGGATCGCGCGTCCCTGCTCATCGCGGATCGCGCGCGCTAGCCCCCTGAGCGTGCGACACGCCTGATCGTTCGCGCGCTTGATCTGGATCTCGATATCGAAGTGTTGGTCGTGCTCGACCAGCGCCCGAAACGCTGCTTCGGCCTGCTGGCGGGACTGCGAGTGCAGCGCTCCGGCCCAATCCTGAAAGCAGCCGTGGAAACGCGCCGGGTCAAGGCCGTAGAGCGCGAACATGCGCTTATCCCAGAACAGCCGGTCTTGCTCGATATCATAGTCCCAAATCCCGAATTCGGCCGCATCGGCAGCCAGTTGCAGGCGCTCACGGCTTTCGATGAGCTGCTGCTCGGCCTGTTTTTGCTGGCTGATGTCGCGCAAGATCGCCATCAGTTGGGGGTGTTGATTGAACTCCACATAGATCGCTGAGACCTGGATGTGCAAGAGGTGGCCATCCTTGTGGCGATGTAGGGTCTCGAACTCATCATGGCCCTGGCTGATGATCTTGTGGACGTGGGCGGCGGTTTCTTCCGGCGTTTCCTTGGCTTCGTAGTCGCGCAGGCACAGGCACGCGAATTCCTCGGCGCTGTAACCGAGCTGCTCATGCGCGCGGCGATTGAAGTCGAGCGTGGCGCCGTTGGCGGGATCGATGACGACCATGGCGTCGGGGGAATACTCGAACAGGATGTGGAATTTCTTTTCCTGTTCTTGCAGCTCGCGGTTCAGCGCATCGCGCTGCTGTTGATGGTCCTTGAGTACGGCGAACCAGCGGTTGTAATAGAGGCTGACCAGATCGCGTTGGCTGACCAGTCCCAGGAGCTGGCTATCTTGGTCCACCACCACGACGCGCTTGATGCCGTGACGGCGGCAGAAGGCGAGTGCCTCGGCGATGGTCGTCTCCTCGTCGAGGGTGCGCAGCGGCGCACTCATGAAGCTGCTCACCGGCGCCTGCCAATCCGCCTCGGCGCCGAGCAGCTTGAGCAGATCGCGCTGGGTGAGGATGCCGACCGGGCGCGCCTCGCGCATGACGATGCTGGCGCTGACGCGGCCCTGATCCATGCGCTGCACCACCTCTTGCAGCGGCATGCGTTCAGGCACCACCAGCGGTTGGATGCCATGCAGCAGCTCGCCGAGACTCTGCATCTCGGCCAGCACCTGTGGGTCGAGACTGCCGGCCAGATCGGTGTAGCTGACGATGCCCTGTAGTTGACCGGCCTGATCGACTAGGCAGATGTGCTCGGAATGGTTGCGGATCGCCTTGAGTCCGTCCAGGGCCGAGGCGTCTGGGTCGAGCAGCGCGGCTTCTGGAAGTTCTAACGCCGAAAGCGGTGTCGACAGCGGCAGACCCTTGACCTGGAGCGACAGCAGCATGCTTGAGAGCACGAGTCGGTAGCCTGACGCGGTGCTCACCACGACATCGCGGATGTTGTGGCGGTTCATGGTCTCGACCGCCTCGGCGAGGGTCGCCGTGGTCGGCAGGGTAACCACGTTCGCGGTCGCAATGCTGCCTAATGTCGGGACAATCATGGACTCTCTGGTGACTCGCAAGTACTCGATGGGTTTGGCTGCGCGCTCCATTCAGCGAACAGCTGGTCGGCCATCAGCGGCTTGGCGAAATGGTAGCCCTGGCCAAGATCGACCTGCTCGCGGACGAGGAAGGCCAGCTGATCGGCGTCCTCGATGCCCTCGGCAACGGTCTCCAGGCCCAATGTTCGGGCCATGGCGATGATGGTGCGCACGATCGCTTCGTCGTTGTCATCGGCGCCGATGTCACGCACAAAGCTCTGGTCGATCTTCAGTTGATCCAATGGCAGCAGTCGCAGCATCGCCAGGCTGGAATAACCGGTGCCGAAGTCGTCGATGCTGATGCGGGCGCCGAGCCGCTTGAGCTCCGAGAGCAAGGTGCGAGCGGCCTCTGGGTTGCGCATCAGCATCGACTCGGTGATCTCAAGCTCGAGCCGTTGCGGTTGGATTGCTGAGGCCTCTAGGGTGGTCGCGATGGTTGAGGCCAGGGCATCTTCGTCGAGTTGACGCGCGGACAGGTTCACCGCGAGCCTTGTTAGATTGAGCCCTTGTCGATCCCAGTCGGCCAGTTGCTGGCAGGCGGCCTCTAAGACCCAGGTGCCAATCTCGTTGATGACGCCGATCTCTTCAGCGAGGGGAATGAATTGGTCCGGGGGCACCATGCCCATGTTTGGATGCTGCCAGCGCAAGAGGGCCTCGGCGCCGACCAGCGCACCATCGCTGAGCCGCACCTGCGGCTGGTAGTGCAGGCGCAGCTCGTTGCGTGTGACCGCGCCGCGCAGCGCATGCTCGGTGATCAGCCGCTGGAGAGCACCATCGGTGAGCGAGGGGTCGAAAAATTGAAAGCTGTTGCGGCTCATGCGCTTGACCGCCCCCAGCGCCTGACTGGCATGGCGCGACAGGCTATCGACATCGGTGCCGTCGTTCGGATAGAGGCTGATGCCAATGCTGGCGGTCACCACCAGCTCGCGATCGGCAACCTTAACCGGCTCGGCAATACAGGTCAGCAGCTCGCGGGCAAGGGTGGCGACTGGCAGGGCCTCGGCGCGCTCTTCGAGCAGCAGCGCGAATTCGTCGCCGGCAAGCCGAGCCAGCGTGTCGCTGGGCATCAGCTTCGCGTTGATGCGGCGCGCCATCTCGATCAGGAGACGGTCACCATCCTGATGACCGAGCGTATCGTTCACCTGCTTGAAACGATCGAGGTCCAGATTGAGCAGCGCGAGATGGCCGCTGCGCGATGCACGCGTCAGTGCATGCTCAAGACGCTCGTTGAGCAGTGCGCGGTTGGAGAGGCCGGTGAGGGCGTCGTGATACGAGAGATAATCAATCTTTTCTTGTGCCTGTTTCGACTCGCTGAGGTCGGTGAATAGCCCAACATAGTGGCCAACCTGGCCAGCGGGATCATGCACCGCGCTGATCGACAGCCATTGCGGATAGACTTCGCCGTTTTTGCGCCGATTCCAAAGCTCCCCGCGCCAGCACCCGTGCCGGGTGATATCAGCCCACATGGAGCAGTAGAAGGCCTGATCATGCAGTCCTGATTTCAGCAGCCTTGGATTGCGTCCGAGGACCTCTTCGGCGCTGTAGCCGGTGATGCGGCTGAAGGCGGCATTGACTCGCACCAGCGCGCCATCGGCGTCGGTAATCGCGACGCCCTGATGGGTCTCGGCCAAGACCTGATCGGCCAGTGTCAATTGCGCCCAGGAGCGCGTCTGTTGGGCCTGCCGCCAGGCCTCGTTGGCCAGCAGTTGTGCGGATTCCACGTCGGTCTCATCGTAGCTGCTGGCCTTATTGCCAACGCCGAGTAGCATCCTGACGCGGCCACTCTCGAAGACCGGCACCACCAGGCTGCGGCTGAGGGCGATATGGCCCTCGGGCAGGCCTTTGCCGTCAGCCTCTGTTGGATAGTCATTGATCAGGACGGGCGCTCGTTGTCGCAGCGCATCGGCCCAGAGCCCCGCCTGCTGCAGGGGATAGTGCATGTCATGCTTGACCTGACATCCGGCGTCCAGGGTTCGCATCGACCAGGCGGCGAACTCGACCGAGGTCTGGTCCTCATTGACGAAGTGTGCGAAGCCGATGGCGCTATCGGTCAAGTCTTCGGCGAGCGCGAGGCTGTGTTGGAGCACGGCCTGCTCGCTCAGCCCGTCGGCGATGTGCGGCAACTCGAGCAAGGCCTCATCGCGGCGCGCCTTGAGCGCGAGCATCAGTCGACTGTGCTTTTGCTCGGTGATGTCTTGCACCGTGCCGATGCTGCGTATGGGCGTGCCGTCCTCGGCGTATTGGGTCTCAGCGAACTCCTGCAGCCATCGGATGCTGCCATCTGCTCGGCGCACACGGTGCGCCATTGCAAAGGGTAGATGGCTCGCCACCGAGTGCCTGAAGGTGCGATCAAGACGCTCGCGGTCTTCCGGATGAACCATGTCGAGGAAGCTGCGGTAGGTTGGCTGGAAGGCGGCTGGATCGAGATCGAGGAGGCGATAGATTTGCTCCGACCAGCGCAGTGTTTCAGTGCTGAGCTCTAATTCCCAACTGCCAAGGCCACCGATACGCTCGGCCTCGCGCAGTCGCTGCTCACTCGCGCGCAGCGCTTGCAGGGCTTGTTCCTGCTGCGTGACATCATGGCCGATGGCATAGATGAGCTGGGTGTCTGCTGCGGCTAACGCCGACCAGGCGAGGCTTCGCCACTCGCCATGAGGGTTACGAAAACGGTTCAGGAAGCGCGGGGTTGGGGTGCCCGCAGCGAGGCTGGCCACCTGGGCTTTGGTGGCGGTAAGGTCGTCTGGGTGCACGAGCTCGAGGAAGGAGCGCCCAATCAGCGCATCGGGGCTCCAGCCAAGCTGTTCTTGCCAAGCGGGGTTGCAGCGGCGAATGCGGCCTTCAATGTCTGCGATCAAAAGAAGCTGTAAAGATAACGAGAAGAAGCGATCGACATCCTCGGTGCCGACTGTTTTGGTGTCGCGCTCTCTGATCGTGCTCAACAGCTTCAGGGCTCCAAATCGGTGGGCTTAACAGCCTAAGCATATCCAGTCAGCGCATCCTTGCCAAAGCGTTTCTCGGCGCACGGCTTGAATCTCGACGCTGAGTCTCGACGCGGATTCTCGAAGCGGTGTTGAATTTCGAGCTGGTGTTGAATTCTGGAATCAGCGCAACGAATAGAGTGGACCGTTATTATGAGTCAGGCTTTAGCGCATGAGGTCATTGTGGTTGGAGCCGGCCCGGCAGGCAGTGCGACTGCTTATCACCTAGCCAGTAACGGCATTCGGACGCTGCTGATCGATAAGGCCGCGTTTCCGCGTGACAAGGTCTGCGGCGATTGCTTGAGTCCGCGCGCGCAGCATTACCTTGAGCGCCTTGGGCTTTTGGGGGCGGTGGCTGCCGAAGCGCATCGAGCGACGCGGATTCGCTTCCAAGCACCCGGCGGTGCCGAGGCCGAGACCTCGATAACGGGAGCTGGTGCCATGCCGAATAGCACCCTGGTCTTAGCACGCCGACGCTTCGATCTGCTCCTGCAGCAGCAGGCCTTGGCCGCGGGCGCGCGCTTCCGGGTCGGACATGTGCGCAGGCTGGCTCCGGGGGGTGGTGTCGAGTTGGAAGGCGAAAGGCTGTCGGCGCGGCTGGTGGTGATGGCGACCGGCGCTGCGCTCTCGCTGATCAAGCGGACACCGCTGGCACCAGGGCGAGCGGTGCATACTGTCGCGGCGCGCTGCTATCTGACGCGAATGTCCTCACCAGGACCAGATTTGCGCTTCTTCTTTGATCATCTGCCGTTGCCTGGATATGCCTGGCTCTTCCCAACCGGCTCGCATAGCGCAAACCTGGGTTATTGGTATAGCGGTAGGGCTGGAGTATCCGCTGCCGGGCTGTTGCCCAAATTGCTCAAGGAGCATCCGCTGCTGTCGGCGCTAACAGCGGGCGGCGAAGGCGCCAGCCCGGTCGCCGGCTATCCAATCCGCAGTGATTTCCTGCGCGCGCCGATCCGTGCGCATGGATTGCTTGCGGTTGGCGAGGCCGCAGGCCTGGTGAACCCGTTCACGGGTGAGGGCATCGATTATGCGCTCGAATCCGCCGAGCTGGCGGCGGCATCGATCATCGCGGCACTGCGCCAAGCCCCAGGCGAGCGGCCCCTGTCTGCGCGAGCGCTTGCGGGCTATTCCCGCAGCCTGTGGCAGCGCTTTGGTCCGCTCTTCGTGCTCATGGCGTTTGGGCAACGCTATGCCTTCAATCCCTGGGTCTTCGATCGGCTATTCGGTCGCGGTGAAGACGGGCAGCCGTTCGTCGATACGTTGATTCAAGTCTGCTTTGGCGCTGCACCGCCGGCGCGTGTGCTATCGCCGCTTGAACTGATTCGCCTTGTCACCTCACGGCCAGCCTCGCGGGCATCCGCGTACAATCGGCATTAAGACCTCGTCGTGAAGTGAGCTTTGGCTCGGCCCCCTGCGCCTCGGTTTCGCTGGGAGCCAGGTTTGCGCTCGGCGCTAGGCTCGTCTAAGGTGGTTCAAGATCACTGGCCGTGTCTGTTTTGGCGCGTGCTTTTCCATGCATCCCAGTTGAAAACCTTGCACGAGTATTCCTATGGCTAACACCCCAACAAGCGAAGCAAAGAGCGGCGACACCGTCAAGGTCCACTATACCGGCACCCTGAACGATGGGACTGAGTTCGACTCATCGCGCGGCCAAGAGCCGCTTGAGTTCACGCTCGGCCAGGGGCAGATGATCAGCGGCTTCGAAGAGGCCGTGGTTGGGATGGCCCCTGGCGAGAACAAGACCATCACCATCGTCTCCGGCGAGGCTTATGGCGAGCGCAACGAGTCGATGGTGCAACAGGTTCCACGCACGGCGATTCCGCCGGAGATCGAACTGACGCAGGGCATGCTGCTCCAAGCCCAGGGCCCAGACGGGGAGACCCTCCGCTTCACGGTGGCTGATTTCAACGATGAGGAGGTCACGGTGGATGGCAATCATCCGTTGGCCGGTCGCGATCTGACCTTCCAGCTCGAATTGGTCCAGATCGCCTAGCCTCAGTCGCCCGGCTTCGCGAGCTATTGGGCGTCGGCGTCAGATGTCGGGCCGCCGAAACCCGCGGCCTGTATCGAGCTGCCAAGATCCTTGGCGGGCGTTGCTTGCCGCCTCGGGCGGCGATGAGGCGGCGGCTAGGGCATGCGGTCTCAGGCGCAACCCCGATCAGGGTTGGCACTGGTCCGCGCAGGCTTGCGCGGCTGCATCGGTATCGGTGCCGGAATCGGTTGCGCATCCGGAGCTCTGGTCGCTCTATCTGCCGTTCCTCCCGCTCGACGGCGACGATCAGCGAAGCTGCATCATCGGCCATCTTGGTCAAAGCCTCGATGGCTTTATTGCCACGCAAACGGGCGATGCCTGTTTTGTCACCGGGCCGGAAAACATCACCCATCTCCATCGAATGCGCGCGCTGGCCGATGCGGTAGTGGTTGGCGCTGGCACGGTTGCGGTGGATGATCCAAGGCTGACCACGCGCTTGGTGGCTGGGCCAAACCCGGTTCGAGTGGTACTTGATCCGGGTGCTCGGTTGCCAAGTGATCGCCAGGTCTTTACCGACGGCTGTGCGCCGACGCTGCTTTGCCACTGTTCGACCTCGGCGCCGCAGGCTGAGGATGCGCATGCGCACCTGGAATGGATCAGCCTGCCTGAGGCAAGTTTGCCGTCTGGGGGGCTCGACTTGGCCGCGGTGGTCGATGTGCTGCGCGCTCGCGGACTCAGACGGCTGTTCATCGAGGGCGGCGGGGTGACAGTGTCGCGGTTTCTGCAACAGGGGCTGCTCGATCGGCTGCAGATCACGGTAGCGCCGCTGATCATCGGCGAGGGTCGACGTGGCCTGACACTGCCGGCGCCCGAGCGGCTTGCCAATGCCTTACGCCCAGCTCATCGACTCTATCCGATGGGCGACGACCTGTTGTTCGATTGCTGGATGTCGGGATCAGTGCCCCCTGGCCAGTTGCACTGGCCTTCCATGGCCGAGTGAGTGCGCACAGCCGTCCCTGACTGCTGTGGGTCTGCTGATGCTTATTGCTGTTCCTGTTGTTGCTGCATCTGTTGCATCTGCTCTTGCATTTGGCGCTGCATCTCCTCAAAGAAGGCCATCGCTTCATCCTTGGTTGCAAAGCCGTCGCTATCCGCATCCATCCGCTTGAACGAGTCGACCGTCGGCTGCTCGAATTCTGCGGGGCTGACCTTGCCATCGCCGTCTTTGTCCAAATTCTTCACGAAGGTCTCGCCTGGGTCGGGCATGCCGCGCTCTTTCATGGCTTCAAGCATTTCGGCAGGCACCTGATTGTTAAATGCGGTGCTGGCCTCTTCCTTGCTGATGAAACCGTCGCCATCGCCATCGGTTTCCGTGAAACGTGGCTTCTGCGGTGCGAGTGCTTCGTCGAGGCTGACCTTGCCGTCGCCGTCGGTGTCGAGTTGCTGAATGAAGGCCTCGGCGGGCGTTGTGGGGGCGGCCGCCTCATCCTGGGCGATGCTAAGACTGGTGATGAAAGTTCCGGCGATGGCGATGACAAGAATAGAAGCGACTCTCTGCATGATCTGGCTCCGTATGTGGTAAACGAGCGTGCTGATCTCGGCCAGCAGTGCCGACGGCCCGGGGCTTTGCGAAGCATCAGGTGACCGCCATCGTTGCGCCGAGTCGGCGACAGAGTAGTGGTCCTGGCTCGCTCTGGCAAACCCAGGGTTCAATCTGCCGCAGCAAGACAGTATGCTGCTCCTTTTTCGCCTGCCGCTGGTGATGCCGGATGGCTGCGCTTGGGTGCTTTCTTACCATGCCTGATCCTGTTTCGACCTCGACTCGGACCAACTTCATTCGCCAGATCATCCAAGACGATCTGGCGACTGGCTTGCACGAGCGCTTGATCACGCGGTTTCCGCCGGAGCCGAACGGCTATTTGCACATCGGCCACGCAAAATCGATCGTGCTCAACTTCGGCCTGGCCGAGGACTTTGGCGGGGTCTGCAATCTGCGCTTCGACGATACCAATCCGGGCAAGGAGAGTCCCGAGTTCGTCGAAGCGATTAAAGAAGATGTGCGCTGGCTTGGTTTCGACTGGGGCGGGCAGCCGCGCTTCGCCTCGGACTACTTTGAGCAGCTCTATGGGTTTGCGGTCGAGCTGATCGAGAAAGGTCTGGCTTATGTCTGCGATCTCTCCGCTGAGGAGACGCGTGCCTATCGCGGTACGCTGACCGAGCCGGGTCGCGATAGCCCGTATCGCGACCGCAGTATGGAGGAGAATCTGGATCTGTTCCGCCGCATGCGCGCCGGCGAGTTCCCGGATGGCGCGCGAACGCTGCGGGCGAAGATCGACATGGCGTCGCCCAACATCAACCTGCGCGACCCAGTGTTGTATCGGATTCGGCACGGGGTGATCCATCACCAGACCGGCAGCGAGTGGTGTCTGTACCCGACTTACGACTACACGCATCCGATCTCGGATGCGCTGGAAGGGATCACCCATTCGCTCTGCACGCTGGAGTTCGAGGACCATCGCCCGCTCTACGATTGGTGCGTGAGCCATGTCTCGGTGCCCTGCCAGCCACGTCAGATCGAGTTCAGCCGGCTCAATCTCGAATACACGGTGATGAGTAAGCGCTTGCTGACGCAGCTGGTTTCAGAGCAGATCGTTGCCGGCTGGGATGATCCGCGCATGCCGACCATCGCTGGGCTGCGCCGACGCGGCTTCACGCCGGGTGCGCTGCGCGGCTTCTGTGAGCGGATCGGCGTGACCAAGGCCGATAACCTGGTCGAGATGGGCGTGCTCGAGAGCGCGATTCGCGATGAGCTGGATGCGAGCGCGCCGCGCGCGATGGCGGTGCTCGATCCGCTGCGGGTGGTGCTGACCAACCTGCCGGCTGACGCACCGGCCGCGGTCGAGGCTCGCAATCATCCGAAGGACGAGTCGATGGGTGTGCGTGAGCTGCCGCTCAGTGCGGTGCTCTGGATCGATCGCAGTGACTTCGAGGAGACGCCTCCGAAGGGCTTCAAGCGCCTGATCCCGGGCGGTGAGGTGCGGCTGCGCAATGCCTACGTGATCCGTTGTGATGAGGTCATCAAGGATGCCGATGGCGCGGTGATCGAACTGCGCTGCGCGGTCGATCCGGACACCCTCGGTAAGAATCCGGAGGGGCGTAAGGTCAAGGGCGTGATCCATTGGGTGCCGGCTGAGACGGCGGTTGATGCCGAGGTGCGGCTCTATGATCGGTTGTTCACGGTGCCGCAGCCGGGTGCTGGCGATCGCGACTTCCGTGCGGATCTGAATCCGGACTCGCTGCGCGTGCTGAGCGGCGCGATGCTCGAGCCGAGCCTGGCCACGGCAGCGCCGGGCGCGCGCTTCCAGTTCGAGCGCGAGGGCTATTTCGTGGTTGATCCGGAGTCGACGCCGGAGCGTCCCGTCTTCAATCGCACCGTGACCCTGCGTGATACCTGGGCGAAGACGCAGGGTAGCGCGGGTCAAGCGGGTGCTGGGCAGGGCGCAAGGGGCCAGAGGGCCTCAGGCCAGAAGGCGCGCTCGGGCGATGGCAGAGCCAACGCCGAGGCCAAGGCTAAGGGCGATAGTAAGGCTAAGGGCGAGGCCAAGAACAAGGACGCGGGCGCGGACAAGGCTCAAGCCACTTCAGCGCAGGGCATTGGCGCCTCTGGAGGCATCGCATGAGTTCGACAGCGCCACCACCCCTTGAGCTGCCAGGGACCGGCGTCAGTTGGCTCGAGCGTCAGCTGCTCGGCGCGGGGATTCGTGCGGCGGCACGGTTCTACGGCAAGGATCGGCTGACGCAACTGTTTCGTCAGGAGGCCGAGCGCGCCATCGCCTTGGCGCGCGGCCTGAGTGAGGCGCAGGGGCGTCAGCGGGTGCGGGTCGAGCGCTTCATTGGCATCGAGGACAGCAGCCGCGACTGGTCGGTGTACATGACACTCGAGCATCTGGTGATCGTCAACACCGCGATCGCCGCGATCTTGCCGCAGTTGTATTCGGGCAGCTTGGTTGGTACTCAGGTCAAGATCGAAGAGGTCAAGCCGGTGCCGGAGGCTGGCCCGGAGCAGATCGACGATCTGGTCGCCCTGGTCGAGCGCTACAGCCACATCGTTGAGAAGCTTGGCAATCTGCGCGCTGGGGCGAGGCTGCCGCATCCCTGGTTTGGTGCGCTCTCAGCGGCGCAGTGGCATGCCCTCGCGGCCATCCATAACAGCACGCATCGGCGCCAGATCGAGCGCATCAAACAGGCGTTGGGCTGAGCCATTGCAAAACACATCAGGAAAAGTGCGACAAAACGCGCCCAATAACGCTCAACCGAAGACGCCAAAGTCTGCGCGTGAGCGCGAGCTGCTGCGTGGCGCCGATGATCTGCTGGTCGATTTCGATCGTGGCGTCACGGTCTTCAACGAGCTGGTGAGAGGCTGCCGCAGTCTGTTCGACCTTGGGCGCAGCATCACTATCTTCGGGTCGGCGCGTTTTGCCGATGGGCATCCCTGGTATCAGCTGGCGCGAGCGACTGGCGCCGATCTGGCGCGTGCCGGCTGTACGGTGATCACCGGCGGCGGTCCCGGCATCATGGAGGCGGCCAATCGCGGCGCTCAAGAAGCCGGCGGTATGAGCGTCGGCTGCAAGATCCGGCTGCCACATGAGCAACATCCGAACCCTTACCTCGATCGGGTGCTGACCTTCGACTACTTTTTCGTGCGCAAGGTCATGCTGCTGAAATACTCGTCCGGATTCGTGTTCATGCCGGGCGGCTTCGGCACCCTCGACGAGCTGTTCGAGACCCTGACGTTGATCCAAACCGGCAAGGTCGAGGCCTTCCCCTGCGTGCTCGCCGGCACGGCCTTTTGGCAGCCGATGCTGGATGTAGTAATGACGCAGCTCTACGATGCCGGCACCGTGGCGCCCGGCGAGGTGGCGCTGAAACTGCTCGATGATCCGGCCGAGATCGTCGCCCATCTGCTCACCAGCCAGGAGGTCATGCCGGCCGGTCCCTGGGCCGAGGAGGAGCCGTCTTAGGCCTGCTGACCCGCTAGCAGCCAAGCCAGATGTCCAGCCAGCAGCCCAACCAGGTGCCCAGCCAGGTGCCCAGTCTGCTGCCCAGTCGCGCTAGGGTCGACGCTCGATCGGCGTGCCAGTTTGCTCACTAGGCTCGTATCAAACGATGAATCGACAACTCGCCCCAGGCGCCCGCATCACCATCCGCGACGAGGATTGGGTCATTCGCCGCATCGACCTCAGCGACGACGGCGGCCATGCCTTGACCTGCGACGGTCTCTCCGAACTGGTCCGCGGCACCTCGGCGATCTTCCTGCAACAGCTCGAGGACGCCATCCAGGTCCACGATCCAGCCGAGACCGAGCTGTTCCAAGACTTGAGCGACTACTTCACCGACAGCTTGCTCTACCTGGAGAGTCAGCGGTTGCGCACCGTCGCCAACGACGATCAGATCCACCGCGCCCACCAGGCGGTGATGCAGCCTGCCGACTACCAGCGCGTGCCGGCCGAGCAAGGGCTCAAGCAGGTGCGCACCCGCATCTTGATTGCCGACGGCGTCGGTCTCGGTAAGACGCTGGAGGCGGCCATGCTCGCCACCGAGCTCGATATCCGCGGGCGCGGGCGGCGCATCCTGGTGGTGACCCAGAAGAGCATGCTCACCCAGTTCCAGAAGGAATGGTGGTCGCGCTTCACCATCCCGCTGGTGCGGCTGGACTCCGCTGGCATTCAGCGTATCCGCAACAACATCCCGTCCGGGCACAATCCCTTCAACCATTACGACAAGACCATCATCTCGATGGACACCCTGAAGGGGAACAACGAGTACCGGAATTACCTCGAGCGCTCGCGCTGGGACATCATCGTCATCGACGAATGCCACAATGTCGCCGTGCGCAAGGGCGACGCCGGCTCCTCGCTGCGGGCGCGGTTGGCCAAGCAGCTTGCCACCAAGTCCGATACCCTGATCCTGCTCTCGGCGACGCCGCACGACGGCTCCGCCAACAGCTTTGCATCACTGATCTGGCTGCTCGATCCCACCGCGATCTCTGATCCCGACGACTACAGCCGCGCTGATCTGGACCGCAAGGATCTGTTCGTGCGCCGCTTCAAGAAAGACATCAAAGGCCAGGCTGAGGGCCAATTTCCGGAGGCCGTCACCCGGCGGCTTTCCGCCCAGGCCAGCGCCGAGGAAGAGGCCGCGTTTCGCGCCGCGCTCGAGATCCCGTTTACGCTCAAGGGTGAGCGCGCCAAGGGCAAGCAGGCCGAGCTGCAGCGCGTCGGGCTGCAGAAGGCGCTGTTCTCGAGTCCGGCCGCCGCCGCCAGCTACGCGCGCAACCGTCTCGCCAAGCTCAATCGCAAACCCGAGCCGAGTGCGGCCGAGCAACGGGAGATCGCCGCCTTCGATGCCTTCATGCGTGACCTGGAGGCCATCAGCCCAGGACGATTCAGTAAGTACCAACGCTTGCTGCGCGCGCTGGCTGATCCCGAGGCGCAGTGGAGCGGCGACGAGAGCAATGATCGACTGGTCATCTTCTCCGAGCGCATCGAGACGCTGAAATGGCTGCTGGGGCATCTCCCAGGCGA
>NZ_JAYESN010000062.1:0-27388 GCF_034860625.1 Lamprobacter sp. | reverse complement strand
ATGAACCTTCAGGATGTGTTCGATAACTGGCAGCTCGAGACCTCCGACAACATCGATCTTGGGCTGAGACTCCAGAGCGAGCGCCTGGCGCTGACCCCGACCCTGTTCTTTGCCAAGCACCATGACCTGCTCGCCGTCGCCTATGACCCGCGCGTCGGTCTTAACTATCACCAGAACGTCGGTGGCGCCACCGCCTGGGGCGCCGAGCTCTTGGCGAGTCTGCAGATCACGCCATCGTTGTCGGCCTTTGTCTATCCGACCTATCTGCACTTCACCTTCGACGATGATCTCAGTCGCACTAGCGCGGGGCGCGTTGAGGATCTCTCCATCGCCGGCAAACAGGTGCCGGATACGCCAGCGTGGATGCTGCGCACCGGGCTGCTGTTCGAGCAGGGGCCTTGGCGCGCCGCGCCGCTGCTGCGCTACGTCGGACCGCGCTATGCTGATCCACAGAATACCCAGTCCGTGGATGGCTATTGGACGCTGGATCTGACCGCGAGCTGGACGACTGGTGATCTTGGCGTGCTTCAAGGCGTCCGCGTCGGTCTTGAACTCAGCAACCTCTTCAATGAGGCGTACATCGGCGCGATCGACGCCCAGGATGATGGCTCAGGGACGGTTGGCTTCTATCCCGGGCCTCCGCGCAGCCTTGTGCTCTCGCTCGCGGCAACGTTCTGAGTGCAGCGCTGTCTCGCTGAACGATCGGCAACAGCCAATGATCCGTTGCTCGTGATCAGCAGGCAGCGGCCGCGCGCTCAAACCAAGCCACAACCTGGGTGAGATAGGCCTTCCCGTAAGTCCTTGCAAAACGCCGGGTTTCCTCCTGCTGCGGATCGGTCAGGATGCTGATCCGCTGCTGGATGTAGTCGGGCGTCAAACGCAGACCGCACTTGTGCTCGATGCAATAGCGCCAGCTCTCGTAGCTTTGCGGGAAGCGCTCTTCCTCGTAACGCGCACGCGTGGAGGGGTCGAGTTTGGGTTCTTCAGTCATCAATCAACGGCTCGAATGCGTCTCGTGCAGGTTTGCTGGGAAGCTCGCTGAAAGCGCATGGGACTCTCAATGCTCAGCATCGCGCATCCAGACCGGAAACGGATCCGAAAACGCACGCCATGCGGATGGTCCAGCAGCTAGCTCGTCGTCATTGAGCAAGCAGGCATCAAGGCGGGTCCGCATCGCCTCAAGATCCAGATGCTGGCCGATAAAGACGAGCTGCTGTCGCCGATCGCCAAAGTCACCGTCGAAGTCCGACAGAATGCGCTCACGGTGCGCAGGATCATCCGGCCAATGCGGCTGCGACACCGCAGACCACCACCAACCCGCCGCTCCGTGGCGCACGACACCGCCCGCTTGCGACCACTGCCCAGCGAGATCATGGCGGCTCGCGAGCCAGAAAAAGCCCTTTGAGCGCAACACGTTTCCCGGCCAATCCTGCTGCATGGCATCGAAGAAGCGTTGTGGATGAAAGGGTCGCCGCGCCTCGTAGACGAAGCTAGAAATGCCGTATTCTTCGGTCTCCGGGGTGTGGCTGCCGCGCAGCTCGGCGAGCCAACCAGGCGCGCTCGCCGCGCGCTCGAAGTCGAAGCGCCCGGTGCCGATCACCTCGGCTAGCGGCACCTGACCGAATTGGGCGTTGAGGATCTTGGCGTGCCGGTTGAGCTGGCGCAGAGCATGATGCAGCCGCTCGCGCTCATCCTGGCTCACCAGATCGGTCTTGTTAATCAGGATCACATCGGCGAACTCGACCTGATCCACCAACAGCTCGGCGAGGTTGCGCTGATCCTCCTCACCGAGCGATTCACCGCGCTCGGCCAGCTCATCGGCGCGTTCCAGATCGACCGGGAAATGGACCGCATCGACGACCGTGACCAGGGTATCCAAGCGCGCCAGGTCGGACAGACTGACGCCTTGGTCATCGCGAAAGGTAAAGGTCTCAGCGACCGGCAGCGGCTCCGAAATACCGGTCGACTCGATCACCAGATAGTCGAAACGCCCGGCCCGCGCAAGTCCGGAGACCTCGACCAAGAGATCCTCGCGCAAGGTGCAGCAGATGCAGCCATTGCTCATCTCGACGAGTTTTTCGTCGGCCCGGTTCAGCGTCACCTCCTTGTCGACCAGGTCGGCGTCGATGTTGACCTCCGACATGTCGTTGACGATCACCGCGACGCGCCGCCCTTCGCGATTGTTGAGGATGTGGTTGAGCAAGGTGGTCTTACCGGCACCAAGGAAGCCAGACAGGACGGTCACCGGGAGCCGCGCGTCGGGCTCGTTCATCGGGATGGGTTCAGCACTCATTCAGGGGTCCTGCAGTGGGGGGATGGATCGATCCGTCGGGCGCGCACCCGGATGATCGGAGATCACGCTGTGAGCGTCATTGGCTCAGAGAGCGGCCGGAAACGCCTTTGCGATGCACAGGCCTCGCCAAGGCATCAGGCATCAGGCATCAGGCATCGAGGCAAAAGAGCACGCGCATGCTCCCCGGCGGCACCGCTGGCGAGCGGTGTACCTGACCGCGCCCAGCGTTGCCTGGGAAGCACTCGCCCTTGAACAGGCCGACCCAGAACGGCTGCAGCGCGCGCGGCTGGGCACCGCGTTGGATCTGAGCGTTCGGCTGCCGATCCTCCAGCGCGGCCCGATCGACCTCCTCGTCCGGCAGCCACTCGGTGCCCGGCCCGCGATAGGTGCACAGCAGGCGCAGCCGCGTGCGATCGACATGGAACTTTGGGCAGGCCACGTCGTCGAGCGTCTCCACCCGAGCCGTGATCGTGTGTGGTCCGAGGGTGCGATTGACCAGCTCCGTGAACTGTTCGGCCAGCATTGCCATATCGGCAAGCCACCAGCCAAACCCGCCCGGCTCGACGCCATGCTCTTGCAACAGACCCTGCAACCGCGCCATGCATGACCCTTGCGTCTCCGCCGTGCTCAGCGCGATGCGGCCGCTCGGCAGTTGCCCGGCAGTCAAACCGGCGACTTCGTATTCGATCTTAGGATCGGTGCTGCGCTGCCAGAGCGCCAGGGTGATCTCGGGATGAGTGATGTCGGCGAGCTGCCCTGCCCTGTCGACGAGCGCGACACTCGTGAAGGTCGGCCGTCGTCTTGGAACAGCAGGGTCGCTGAAGGCCCCCAGTGCGACAGTGTTTTGAGGGGTATCGACCTCACTCAATGCGGCCAAGGTCATGTTGGACTTTCCTCGTTCGATCAGCCAGACAATAATGCTATAACATAACTCTTTTCTCGCCAACATCCAATGTCCCATGACATCCGAAACTTTGGCCAACAAGCACGACCGCGTGGAGCTCAACCTCCAATCGCTTCCCGCCGACGAGGACTACATGAGCCCCCGCCAGCGCGACTATTTCCGCCACAAGCTGCTCCAGTGGCGCGATGCACTCCTCGACGAGGCACAAGAAACCCTTGAGCAACTGCGTGATGACAGCCATCGCGATGTCGGCGACGAAATCGACCGCGCCAGCCGCGAGGCCAGCCAGGCGTTGGATTTGCGCACCCGTGATCGCTATCGCAAGCTGGTGCGCAAGATTGATGCGGCACTCGCTCGCATCGACAACGGTAGCTATGGTTACTGTGAGGAAACCGGCGAACCGATCGGACTGGCCCGATTGGAGGCGCGGCCGATTGCCACCCTCTCGGTTGACGCCCAAGCACGCCAGGAACTGCGCGAGCGCCAGACCAACCGATACCAATGAGCGCCTCTGTATGACATCCAACCCGTTTGAAGCGACCGAGCTGACCCCAGTCACCCTGCTGACCGGCTTCCTCGGCAGTGGCAAGACCACGGTCCTCAGTCACCTGGTGCGCCAGCCCAGCCTCGCCCGCACCCTGGTCATCATCAACGAGTTCGGCGATGTTGGACTCGATCACCTGCTGATGAGCCGAGTCGCCGACGACACCATGATCGAGATGAGCAGTGGCTGCCTGTGCTGCACGATCCGCAGCGATCTGGTGACGACGCTGAAGGATGCGCATTGGCGTTACACCGTCGGCGGCGAGCAGCGCTTCGACCGGGTCTTCATCGAAACCACTGGGCTGGCCGATCCGGCGCCGATCATCCACACCCTGATGACGGTTGACGCGATCGCGCGGCGTTACCGCCTCGATGGCGTGGTGACCACGATCGATCTGACCAGCGCCGAGGCGACGCTCGATGCGCAGCCGGAAGCGGTAAAGCAGGCGGCGATGGCCGATTGCCTGCTGTTGACCAAGCGCGATCTCGTCGGCGCGCCGCAGGCCGCGACGATCGAGCAGCGCCTGCAGCGCATCAACCCGGCCGCGAAGCGTCTTGAAGCGCAGCAGGGTCAAGTCGCCGCCTCTAACCTGCTTGGGCTGGGTCTGTTCAATGCCGCCGACAAGATCCCGGATGTCGCGCGTTGGCTGAATGAGGAGGCTTATGCGGATGCGCCCGAGGTGCAGGTCGTGCACGCGGATCACAGCCATCGCCACAGCTCTGATCACGACCATGATGTGAATCGCCACGACGACCGCATTCAATCGTTTTCCATCCTCGTCGAGCAGCCGATCCCAGACGCCATGCTCGATGCCTGGCTCGATCTGCTGCTCTCCATGTGTGGTCAAGACATGCTGCGGATCAAAGGCATCCTGAACGTTCGCGGCCGCACCAAACCAGTCGTCATCCACGGCGTGCAGCATCTGTTCTATCCGCCGGTCGAGCTACCGGCCTGGCCAAGCGACGATCAGCGCTCGAAGCTGGTGTTCATCACGCGCGATCTCTCGCGCGCCGTGATCGAGGAAACCCTGGCTGCATTTCTCGACATCTGGTCTGGTGAGCACGCGACAGCGCATGACTAAGACAGCTATCGCCACAACGGTAACCACAGATCTGCTTGGAGCAGTGGCCTGCTCCTTGGCTGAACCACAGCATACGCGGAGTGTTGCGGCACTCGCGGATCTGGTGGACGTCTTCGCCGAAGCCACCCAAGTCTGCCTCTTGCCGCGTCCCCCAGCACCCGAAATCGAGCGCTATCTGGCCAGCTTGGACGAGCGCGCGTGGCGTGGTTTTCGCCTCGTGACTTCGGCACCGTCGGCGCAGACCCCGGCACCAACTTGGCCGCTGCCCAATCGCCCTGGCTTTGATGACGGACGCACAGCGCTGGCGGACGATCTTGCCTTCCTCGCTGAACTCTACGCAGACCTGATGGGTTGCCCCGCTCTCGGGGTGCGCATGGAGCGGCTCGAACAGGCCATGTGCCCGCGCTGGCATCGGGATCAAACCGGTATCCGCTTGCTTTGCACCTACCGCGGCCCGGGTACGCAATGGCTTGATGATCAGGGACGGCTGTCTCGGCTCGACCTCCGCGAGGAGGCGGCGCAGTCGTGCGCGGCCAGTGGTCGCGCCCAGGCCTTCGACATTGTCCTGCTCAAAGGTTCGGCCTGGCCCGACAATGGCGAACGGGGCGCGATTCACCGCTCGCCAGCACCTGACAATGGAGCGCGTTATCTGCTGGCCATCGATGCACTGTGGGAAGACTGAGTTCTGAGCCTTGCTCGTCTTGACCTATTGGTGGTGCCCCCGGCGGTGCGCCAGTGCGGCCTTGGCGCGCCCAAGCAGACCGAACGGCGCCAGCACCAGCATCAACGCCACCAACACCGGCGCGAACGGCTGATCGAGCAGCAACGCGAGGACAAAGGCAAGCACATAACTGAACAGTGCCACTAGGGTGGCAATGATCAGGGTCGTGCGCCAGTTCGTGCCCAGATGAAACGCCAACCAGGCCGGGATCAGCACCAAGACGAAGGTGCCCATGATGCCGAGGGTCGCCGTGCCGACGGCCATAGCGGCGGCGACGAGCAGATCGAAGCCGACCAGCCAATGCCAAGACGGGCGTTGATTCGCTTGCTCATGACGCGGGAAGAAGCGCGCCCGCAGCAAACGCGGCGTTAGCCACGGCAAGCTGATGCCAGCGACCAGCCCCAGCCCGAGCGCAGCGATGAGATCGGCGCGGCTGACGAAATAGAGCTGTCCATCCACCAGCGCCCGGGCCAGGTTCTCGCCCAGGCCAGTATTCGCCGCGACCAGTAGCCCGAGCGACCAACCGAGCAGGATCATCACCGCATAGACCGGATTCCCACTCGCCCTGGTGAGGGTCTTGGTCAGGCTCCCGATCACCGCCAAGAGCAGCCCTCCAAGCACCGCGACCTGGCCGGCGGCCAAGGCGATCAGAGCACCGGCCCCGGCGAGATGCGCGTAGCCGAGCGCGGCCAGCCATTCCTCGCGCAACAGCAGCAAACAGCCGAGCAGCGCCAGCAGCACCGCGACCAAGGCACCGATGACGAACGGCAGCAGGAACAGTGAATCGAACAGCAGGTCTGGATGCATGCCGGCTCAGCTCAGGTCCAGCCGCCGGGTACACACGCGCTCAAGAAACCCACGCTCATGGCTGACCAGCAGGACGCCACGGTTGCGGTCCCGATGGCTGTGCAGAAGCTCGGCAAGCAGTTGTTCGGCGGCTGGATCAAGGTTGTTGGTGGGTTCGTCGAGTAGCACCAGATTCGCCTCTCCGGCTAGGGCGGCCCAAACCATCAGGAGTTGGAACTGGCCGCCACTGAGCCGATCGAGGCGCTGGCGCAGAAAGCGTTGCAAGGGCGCGGGGGGATCGGCGGCCGCCGCCGCACGCAGCAGATCGCGCCCAGTCAGCGGCATCAAGGCTAGGCGCGCGGGCTGCTGCTCCTGATAAGCGACGCGTAGATCAGGTGCGCGTGTGATGCGGCCCGAGAACAGCGACGCGGCGTTGGCGATCGCCTTGAGCAGGGTCGATTTGCCACTGCCATTGGCGCCCCAGAGCCCGAGGATCTCGCCGCTGGCGATGCTCAACGACACCGGTCCGACAACCGGCTGCGTATAGCCCGCGCGCACGTCCTCCAGCGTCAGCAGCGCATCCAGCGAATCCATCGCTGCGGCGGCCTGCACCCGCCCCTCTTCGTGCCTAGCGGGTAGCACTGATGGCGGTGACCCAGCGATCGATGAGCGCCAGATACCCCTCGCCATCAGCGTCAAGCGGGGGGTCCAACGGAATCGCCTCGAACGGCCAACCGAGATCCTCGGCCAGACGCTGCGGTGCTCTTGGCGATTCAAAGGTCGCGAACAGGATGATGCCGCGCTGTCCCTCCAGGGCATTGCGCAGCGCCCTCAGGTCACGCCCCGAGGGTGGCACGCCGGGAATGGGTTCGATCGTCCCGAGAAAAGGCACATCGAGCTGCTCCAGTAGATAGTTGGCATCGCGGTGGTAGAGCACCACGCCGGGGGCGCCGGCGACCTGCTGCCGCCAACGCGGCAGGCGTTGCTCGACCTGCTCGGCGAAGCGCTCGGCACCGCGCCGATAGCTGGCCGCGTTGGCCGCATCCAGCAGCGCGAAGCGCTCGGCGAGCGCGCGCGCAACCGCGACCATGCGCACCGGGTCCATGTTGACATGCGGATTGCCGAGCGGATGCACGTCGCCCTGAGCACGATCCGCCGGTGCCCCATGGTCGATCAATGACACCTGGGCGGCGGCCTCGAAATAGCCCGGTTGACCGGGCTGGATGGCGCGGTTGGCCGCACTTTGGATCGCCAGCGGTAGCCAACCGATCTCGAGTTCGGCACCGACGGCGACCACCAAATCGGCACTGCGCAAGGCGCGGATCATGGTGGGCTTGGCTTCGAGATAGTGTAAGTCCTGGTCCGGTCCCACCAGCACGGTCAGATCGGCACGCTCACCAGCTACGGCGCGCACCAGGGCGCCCATGCTGGTGCTCGTTGCCACCACATCCAGCGCGAGGGCCGGCGCGGTGGCGCCCAGCAGCATCAGGGTCAACAAGAGGCGTCGAAACATCATCGTCTCCAAACAATGGTCGCATTGAAATCAGGGATCGAGCGGGTCAAGTTCCAAGGTCAAGCCGGCATCAGAAAGAATGCGCGCCATGCGTGCCCATGCTGACCAAGAACTGCAGATAGAAGGCGTTGAAGCGCTCCCGCTCGTCGCGGTTGACCAGGATATCGTTATAGGCGTACTGCGCGCGTAAGCGCGAGAACTCGGTCAGATCCCAGGTCAGATCCAGGCTCCAGCGATCCGAGGAGCCGAACTCTCTGTGACTGCCGCCACTGACCTTGTTGGTCAGACCCAACACATCGTAGCGCAGCCCGGCCTTCCAGCGCGGCGCAAAGCCATAGGTCGCCTGCGCATAGAGGCCATCGGTGGTGAACTTGCGTTGGCTGCCGATCTGTTCTGGATGATCGCTGTAGCGCATCCGCAAATCCTTGATCGAACGCAGATATTCGGTCTGGAACTTGAAATCGCCTGCGCCATAGGGACGGCCACCGTCATACTTGTAGACGAGATCCAGCCCCCAGAGATCGGCATCCCCCGCGAGGCCGGCGCGGTGCAGCTCTTCTTGGTGGTGATCATGGCCGTTGTGGGCATGGCCGTGATCGTTATGATCGTGGCCGTGGTCGTTATGGGCATGACCGTTGTGGTCATGGCCGTGATCATGATGATCATGGCCATGATCATGCGCGTGGGTGTGGGTATGCACCTCTTGATGCTGGCGATTGTGCGCGTAGGAGAGTCCGAACTGTAGCGCCTGATTGCGGCCGATATCCGGGGCCACCTTGGCAAAAGCGGTCCACAGCCTCGGCCCACTCTTGGTGTCGCCGAGATTCAGCGCGGCTTGCTCATCTCCCCCGAGGGTGGCACCGAACATCTCCTGATTGCCTTGCGTGAGTTCGACGCCCAACAGCGTATAGACCGGCAGCTCCGGCAGCCAGGTCAGCTGCACGCCGGTGTCTTGCAGACCATGCGAGCCGAGCAGATTGAGATAGGGCAGATTTTGATCGACGAAGTCCCAGTCATGCGGATGCTGCTTGTTGACGTAGCCAAAATCACTGAGGAATTTACCCGCTTTCAGACGCAAGCCGGCGGGCAGCGCGCGCGTCTGCAGATAAGCCTCCTCAACGTCGATATTGCCGTCGCCATCGAGCCCGAGATAGAGGGCGGCATCGAAAAACGGATCTACGGTGGCGGTGAAGGCGAGTTCGGCCTCGCGGAAATTGAAGCCTTGCTCGGTCATGGCATGGGCATGTCCGCCACCATTATGACTATGTCCATGTCCACCAGGCTGCGAGGGTTGAAAGGCCGAGCCAACCCAATCGGCACCGGCGCCATCGGCATCATCCTGATAGTAGTTGCCATCTAGGATCACCGAGATTTGCGGATTGAAGGCCGTGCCCGTAGTGAGCGCCTCGAAGCTGCCAGCGTTCGGCGTGCCCGAACGCGTAACGTTCTCGGCACCACTCGCTGGCGGGGCGCTCATTGGCCGCGATGCGGCGCGCTGCTCGGCGGCGCGACGCGCCTCTTCGCGGGCTTGACGCTCGGCCGCGACAAGGCGGGTTTCGAGCTGCTCAATGCGTTGCTCATACTCGCCGCGCATGTCTTCGAGCATCGCACGTAGCTCGGCAACGTCGTTGTCGCTGGCCACGGCATTGGTGGCCAGCAATGCCGCAAGGAGAGCGGCGAACAAGAGGAAACTGAAGCGAGGGGCATTCATACGAGACTCCGGTGCAGCGGCTTGCCTGGGGATCAGGAGAAAAACATAATGTTATGTCGTAACTTTTATCTAAGCTACCCAGCAACCTGATGTCTGTCAAACAGAACCCCGATCTTCCCAGCACTGGTGTTCGCGAACCCGATCGATGCGGCCCCCATCTATACACGGCGGCCTCCCCGCTGACCGGGCTTGGCCGTCAGGCCGGCGTGCTGTTGTTGTTCTTTGTCTCAGGTGCCGTCGGTTTGCTGTTGCAAACGCTGTGGATGCGCGAGCTGGCGCTGTTGTTCGGCAGCACGGCCTGGGCCAGCGCAACCGCCCTCGCCGCCTTCTTCCTCGGGCTGGCTACCGGCAGCGCGGTCTTGGGACACGTCTGTCCGCGCCTGCGCCAGCCCTTGCGTGTCTATGGCCTGCTAGAGATTGCCGTTGGCGTCACTGCTTCCGGTTCTCTGTTGCTGCTGCCTACGTTTCACGCGCTGTATGGCTGGTTCTATGAGTCCTGGGCCCTGGCGAGCCCAGGCTGGCTGCGTCTGCTGAAGCTTGGGCTGGCGCTATTGCTGCTTTTCCCAACCGCGTTCTTCATGGGCGGCACCCTGCCGGTTCTGTCGCGATTCCTGGTGCAGCAACCCGCGCGCATGGGGCGTCAGGTGCCGCTGCTCTATGGCCTCAATACCCTCGGCGCCGCGCTCGGTGCCTATGCGGCGGCCTTCGTGTTGCCGCAATGGGTCGGCTGGCGCTGGACGCATGGCCTCGCGGTGCTGCTCGCGCTCGGAGTCGGCGCCCTGGCACTGGTCTTAGCGCGGCGCTGGGCACTCGAAGCGCCAGCGGCCGCGCGCACCGCTTCTCAGTCGGCAAGCGCCGAGGCACCCGCCACATCCGCACATGAGTCGCCCGAGCCGCAGTCCGGGTCTAAGCCGGAGCCGGGGCCAGGGCCAGCAACAGCGGCTGCGCCGGCAACATCGCCAACCGCGCTGCCGGCTTTCTGGATCGCCGCCCTCGCCCTGCTCTCCGGCTTCGTCACCTTGGCGTTGGAAGTGTTGTGGACGCGGATGTTCGCGCAGGTCTTGCACAATTCTGTCTACAGCTTTGCAATCGTCCTGATCCTATTCCTCATCGCCCTGGCGCTCGGTGCCCTGGGCGCCGCCGGGCTGGCGCGGCTGACGCGCGCACCGGAACGTCTCCTGCCTTGGCTGTTGACGGCGGGTGGCCTGCTGGTGGCGAGCACGCCGCTAACCTTCGCGCACCTAAGCGATGGTCTCGGTTACCTCGGCATTGGCACCGATTGGAGCGGCTATCTGACCACCGCCTTCGTCAGTGTCGGCGTTGTGTTACTGGTGCCAACGCTGGTGCTGGGCGTGCTCTTTCCGTACCTGATGCGGATCGTCGAGCAGCCGGGGATCGATGTCGGCGGCACCGTCGGGCGCCTGGTCGCCTTGAATACGCTCGGGGCCATCGCCGGTGCCCTGGGAGCCGGTTTCCTGCTACTGGACTGGCTTGGACTCTGGCGTTCGATTCAGTTACTCGGCGCGCTCTATCTTGCTGCGGCGCTGCTGCTGCCGCGCTCACCGCAATCGCCGCCGGTCCGCGTGGCGGATTCATCGCCATCGTCATTGCCACCGCGCGCGCGCCTGCAGCCGCGCGCTGCCATCCTGGCACCAGTGCTGGGTCTGGTGGCGCTGTTCTCGGTGCTGGATGCCTCGCGGCTGCCGGTGGTTCGGGTCGATCCGCTGGGTCGCAGCGAGAGCCTGTTGCAGTTTTGGGAGAGCGGCGCGGGCACCGTCGCTGTGATTCGCCGGGGCGCAGATCTGCGCCTGAAGGTCGATAATCACTACACCCTCGGCGGCAGCGGCGGGCGCGCGCACGAGGCCCGTCAGGGCCATATCCCGCTGTTGTTGCATCCACAGCCGCGCTCGGTGTTTTTTCTCGGACTCGGCACCGGCATCACCGCCGGTGCGGCGCTGCACCATGAGGTCGAACGGGTCGAGGCCGCCGAACTGTTACCGGAGGCGATCACCGCCGCGCGGCTGTACTTCGCGCCCTGGAACAACGGTTTGTTCGACGATGAGCGAGCCCAGATCCTGATCGAGGATGGCCGCCACCATCTCGCCGCCACCCGCGAACACTATGATGTGATCGTCGGCGATCTCTTCATCCCTTGGAAGGCCGGGGTCGGCGGACTCTACAGCCTGGAGCATTTCCGCGCGGTGCGCGCCCGCTTGGCCGCCGGCGGGCTGTTCGCCCAATGGATTCCGCTCTACCAGATCTCCGAGCCCCTGTTCGCGAGCATCGTGCGCACCTTCCTTGAGGTCTTTCCGCACGCCACTCTCTGGCGCGGCGACTTCCTGCCCAATGGCCCGATCGTCGCCCTCGTCGGCCACACCGAGCCGACAGCCATCGACCCAGCGCGGATCAGCGCGCGCATGGCGGCGCTGGAGGCCCAAGACGTTTCCGCCGCCGAGCGCGACTCCCCGAATCTAAACCTGCCGCCGCTCTTTCTCTACTACGGCGGTAACCTGGGCGCGGCCCGCGCGCTGTTCGCCGACGCGCCGCTGAATACCAACGCGCGGCCGATCGTCGAATTGCAGGCCCCGCGCATGCAGCGGGCGCAGGCCGCCGGCGAGCTGGATTGGCTGCGCGGCGAACCCTTGATCGCTCTGTTCGAGCGGCTGCAGATCGCCGTGCCACCCGAGGTTGATCCGATCCTCGCCAACCTCGAGCCCGAGGGACACGCCTTGGTGCGGCATGGCCTGGAGCTGTTCCGCGCCCAGCTCGACGACAACGGCAAGCGGCGCTCGGCAGCGACGGGTGCCGTGATGGCGCCGGCGGCCAATCTCGACGCCTTGCGTGCGCGCATACAAGCGTTGAAAGCAGGCAAGAGTGCCCTCGACGCGCAACTGCAGCGTCTCGACCTCGACGACGATCCGCCGAGGTGAACAACCGATTGGCCTGGCGCGGTTGCAGGTGTGGCCAATCGCCACGCTGTCGATCAAGGCCCAAAGAGAAACGCTTAAACAATAATGCGAACGATTTGCAATTGCTATGTATTCCTGTACACTCAACGACCGTTTCACAACCCCGTTGGCCTAAGCGAGATAGCGCGCCAGAACCCATAATCCTGTCTCGAGAAGACCGCTCAAGATGCGCTTGGAACGAGTCGACGAAAAGCCACGCATGTCAGATTCGATCGCACTCCAAGGACTCATCGATGTCCTGCTCGCCACGTTAGATGCCCGTGATCCTTATACCTACGAGCACTCGTTTCGGGTCGCGCTCTATGCAGAGATGCTGGCCCAGGAGCTTGCGCTGCCGTCTGCGATCTGCGAACGCATCCATGTCGCCGCACTCCTGCACGATATTGGCAAGATCGCGATCTGCGATCGTGTGCTCAACCGGGCCGGTCGGCTCAACCGCGAGGAGATGCTCGAGATCCAGCGCCACCCCCGTATCGGCTTTAACATTCTCGGCCGCCTGCCGAGCTTCCAGGGCATCGCCACCATCGTCCTGCACCACCATGAGCGCTTTGACGGCGATGGCTATCCAGAGCAGCTCGCCGGCGAGGCGATTCCGCTGGAATCCCGGATCATCGCTGTGGCCGACAGCTTCGACGCCATGACCTCCAATCGGCCCTATCGCAAGGCGATGCCTCTCACGGCAGCAATCGACGAGGTCTCCCGCCACGCGGGAGAGCAGTTCGATCCCGCCATTGCGGCAAGCCTGGCGCGACTTCGCAACGAGGTCGGTGAATACCTCCGTCGAAGTCAGGCGCCGATCAACGGCGGGCATCACGCCTATGTCGGTCACGAGGATCTGATGCACTCGCGCATCGTGCACAGCGCTGGCTTCTTTGTCGAAGACGAGCAGCCCTTGCGCCACCCGGTACCGAGCACACTATTTGGACGCGACTGGACCCGCAACCTCTACACTCGGTATCACGCCTTGCAGCACAAGGCGAATCGCAAGGGTATCCCCTTCCAATGGAACCGTTTCGCCGATTTTCTCACCGCGCTCGCGGTCGTCGCGCCCGACGATTATCACCCCAGCACACATCGCTTCAGCTTCGACCTGAAGCGCACCGATCCCCAGGGCCAGCGGCTGGGCTACTGCCAGGAGACCATGAGCCTCAAACCGATGCGTGACAAACAGCCGGGATCACAAAGCGCTACCAGGACCAAGCAGCAACCTAGGTGGGATCAAGTGCAGCAATTACGATCTGACACTACCAATCGGTCCGGAGCCAGCCGATCCGGGTGATGAATACGAGCTAAACAGGCTCAAACGCGATATCCACTGGATGCAGCGCGCGATCGCATTACGCGAAGAGAATGCCTGGCAACAATCCAGGCGCATCGCCGCACTCAACGAGGCTTTGCGCATGGAGGCCATCACCGACAAGCTGACCGGGCTCTACAATGCTCGCTATTTTTGGGACAGCATCGGCAACTGCTTCACCGAGCATTTACATAGCGGCGAGCCCTTTGCCTTCGTCATCCTCGATATCGATTTCTTCAAGCGCATCAACGACACCTATGGCCATCCAGGCGGCGACCAGGTGCTCGAGCAGTTCGCGAAGAAACTGCGCGGGAGCACGCGCGACCAGGACCTCGTCGCGCGGATTGGTGGCGAGGAGTTTGCGTTAATCCTACGCAATCTCTCGTTGCCAGAAATTCCGGCCTGTTTGATGCGCCATCATCACGAGCTACGCGAACATCAGATCCAGGGCGCAACAGCTCGACATCCGCTGAGCTGCCGAGGCGCTCAGGGCTCGATTGTCAAAGCGCCCAACGCCGTGGCAGCCGATCCTTGATGTGCTCGATCAATGCATGGACGCGGCACGGACGCGGTCCGCATGGCACATGCAAGAACACCACGGTCGCATCCCCTTCCCAATCGGCCAGTACGCGCTGAAACTGGCCGCGAAAACCGTGTCGCGGGCACTCCGCAACCCAGCCAGGCAGCATACCGATCCCATAACCACGGGCGATGGCATCGGCGAGCATCCACTGGGAGTCGACAGTCATGCGCGCACCCGGCTGGATGCGGTAAACGTCACCTCGTTTTGAGTGTCGTAGGCTGATCCGATCCGGCTCGCCAGCCATGGTGAGCCAAGGACAGTCTTCCAGAGCAGAGGGGTCATCAAGCAGACAGCACTGTCCCTGCTCTGCGGCCGCGGTATAGAGCCGGCGCTGCCAGCGTCCCAACGCGATCCGCTTCAGCTGCGGCAGCATGCGCTGATCGCAGGATAGCCAGAGATCGTTTGACTCTGCCTCAGGAAGCGCATCGGGTGAGACCACACGCGCACTGAGTGTGACCTCGGGATGGACAGCGAGGAAATCGTTCAAGACCCGCGTCGTCCATCCGCGCGCAAGCTGGTGATCCAGCCAGACGGTCAGTGCGCCACGCATGTCCGTTGAGAGCATCTCCAGCGATCGCCTGGCCTCGTCGGCCAGCTCGAGCATGCGCTCGGCATAGCTGGCATACACAACACCTGCATCGCTCAGCATGAGCCGACCGCTTGCCTGGCGGGTCAGGCGCTGGCCAAGTGCATCTTCCAAGGTGGCTAGTCGGCGGCTCAGCGTCGACTTAGGACACCCGAGCGCCTGTGCTGCTGCAGTGAGATTGCCTTGGGCACGGAGCGCGAGCAAGGCCCGCAATGTGTCGAAATCGGTCATGGCGTTCGCGAGCGTGGAACGCTCTGTTCCACGAATCTGTCTTCCTAAGCCGGCCTATCAGCCTTAATGTCTATACAAATGAGAATCAGTATACATAATCTTTGGTTTGATATTCATGAAAAGTCACTGCTGGCCCTCCAGGCTCCCCGCGCTTTCTCTTGCTCTGGTCGCCACCGGAACGCAGGCACAGCCCTCTAATCAGATGGGGGTGGAGGTGGAGTTACCGCGCATCGAGGTCGAAGCCGACGCTGGTGTCGATGGGCGGGCGATCCCAGTCGATCAGGTGCAGCGCAATGTCGCTACCGACATGGCCGATGTCTTCAGGGACGAGCCATCGGTCGTGATTGGCGGTGGAACCCGCAACGCCCAGCGCATCTACCTGCGTGGCATTGAGGGCAGCAACCTGAATATCAGCATTGACGGCGCGCGTCAGGGACGCAACCTACATCAGCACCGTGGTGGCATCGGCGGCCTCGACCCCGATTTGCTCAAGCGCGTGGAGGTGATCACAGGCCCCTCGGCCGACCTCGGGCCTGGCGCACTCGGGGGAGCGATTCGCTTCGAAACCGTCGATGCCCAAGACCTGCTTCAGCCTGGGCAACAAGCGGGCGCGATCCTCAAGGCCGGCTATGCGAGCGCCGATGAATCAGACATCGGCAGCGCCTCTGCGCTTGGACAGACGGGGCCGGTTGGGCTGCTTGCCCACATCTTCGGGGCCAACCGCGAGGACTATCGCATCGGCGGCGGTGGCGAGGTGCCGAACTCCGCCGGCCAAGACCGCACCTATTTCTTCAAGGCCAGCGTGCTCGACATCGACGGACATGACCTGCGTCTAAGCGCCGAGCGTCATACGAACTCCGGACTCTATCTGTACGGCCGCACCGGTAGCGATATGGGCTATCCACCGGAGGGTGCCGAGCCGGACTATCAGATCATCTCACGCGATACCTATACGCTCGACCACCGCTACCGCGGGACAAGCCCACTACTTGATTGGCGCGTCAATCTCTATGCCAACGAGGGCAGCTTAGAGAATCGTGATCGCAACAGCGAGGTCTCTAGCGAGGAGTGGGGCGGCAGCCTACGCAATACGGCCATTTTCCAGCTTGGGGCGACCGAGTCTGAGCTGACCTTGGGCGCTGACTACTACAGCGAGGACGGCATCAGTCGTTCTGGCGACGGCAGCCGGCGCAGCAATGCGTCCAGCAATCTTGGTCTGTTCGCGCAGGAACGACTGCGTATCAACCGGTTCTTGCTCTCCCTGGGTGCTCGCTACGACGATTTTTCTTCTGACTACGGGCCCACGACCTTCAGCGGTGATCGGGTCTCCCCAAACGTCGGCCTAGAGATCGAGCTGCCAGCCGGCTTCTCCACTTACGCCGCCTACGGCGAGGCCGTGCGCGGCAGCGGCATCATTCCTGTGGGCTGGATGGCGAATATCGACGCCAACACCAACATCAACGATGGCAAGCCACTGCAGCCCGAGCTGTCCTTCAAGCGTGAAGGCGGCCTGCGCTTCAGTACCAATGGACTGATCCGGCATGATGACCAGCTCAATGCCGAGCTTGCATTCTTCAATACCCGGCTCGAGAACGCGATCGTGCGCATCGGTGGCGGCCCTGGCCCGGTTCAGAAGATTGGCAACAGCGAGGACACCCTGCTCTCACGCGGCTATGAAGTGCGGGCAAATTGGAGCTGGAAAGCGCTCTGGACCTCTCTTGCCTTTGTCAGCGTCGATCTCACGGATGAAGACGGTGACCCCCTCGGCGTGGTGCGTCGCTTTGGCGCACCGGTTGGCGACCGGTTGGTCTGGGATACCAATTGGAGTCCGCGCGAGGATGTCACCCTGGGCTATACGTTGACGGCCGTCGATAGCGTGGATGACGTGCCCGAGGGTGAATCGGAACGACCGGGCTATACGCTGCACAACATCCGTGCGGAATGGCAGCCACGCATGGCCGAAGGCCTGACCCTTTCGCTCGCGGTTCACAACCTGTTCGATCGGCGCTATGCCGACCAGGCCTCCCTTGCCAGCTCCACCACCGGCGTCATCGATGAGCCCGGGCGCGATATCCGCCTCGCCCTGAGCTATCAATTCTGACTTCCTACCTCGCTTGCCTGATTCGCTTGCGGCCCATCACCTGATAGACCTGTAGAGATCTTCGAAGCATGACCTTAATCGCCCTCCGTCCAGCCATCTTGCTGCGCACCCTCGCGGCCCACTCAGTCATCCTGCTCTGGTGTGTCAGCCTCGCTACTGGCGCGAGTGAGACCACCGTCGAAGCGCCGTCGCCGTCGGCCCAGTACGGTCAGCTGTTCCTGGTGAGCACCGGTATCGGTGATCTCGACAACATGACCCTGCGTGCTCGCGACACCATCGCAGAGGCCGATATCGTCTTTGGCATGAAACGGCTGCGGGAACAACTCGCCGAACTGCTCCAAGGGAAGGACACCTATGAGGCGGGGCATGGGCTGTTCCGAACGCTCGGTCGCAATGACGAGGACCAACAAGAGTTGGAGGCGCAGGCGCGACAGGTCATTCGCGCGGCGGTTGCCGATGGCAAGTCGGTGGTGATCCTCGACTATGGTGACCCCATGATCTATGGCCCCCAAAGCGGCTATCTGCAGGAGTTCGCCGATCTCGACCCCGTGGTCGTTCCTGGCCTCTCCAGCTTCAATGCGGCCAACGCGGCCTTGGGGCGAGCAATCGTCGGTGGCGGCAAGAGCCAGGGAATCGTCCTCACCAGCGCGCCACGCGAAACGGATGAAGCCGCGCGCCAGGAGGCCTTTGCTCGTCTCGCCAAGGCCAAGCCGACGCTGGTGCTGTTCACGATGCGCTCGGACTTCGAGCACACCATCGCCGCGCTCGGTCGCTGGTATCCAGCGGATACCCCCATCGCCATCGTCACCCATGCAGGCGACCGTCAGCAGCAGGTGATCACAGCAACGCTCGCCACCATCGGCGAACAGATCAAGGGTCGGGAACTGCCGTTCGAGCATCTGATCTACGTCGGCGATTTTCTGCGATGAGTCCTGATTCCAAAGTCTCGGTCCAGCAAGATCAGCCACGTTACCTCGCGCGCCGCATCGGACTGACGTCGGCTACCATCTTGGTGGTCGCGAACATGGTCGGCACCGGCATCTTCACGACCTCGGGGCTGGTGCTCGCCGAGCTTGGCGGCCCTGCGGCCTTGCTCTTATGCTGGCTGCTCGGTGGCCTGTTCGCCCTCACCGGCGCACTTTGCTACGCCGAGCTCGGCGCCATGCTGCCGCGAGCCGGTGGCGAGTACGCCTACCTACGCGAATCCTTCGGCCCGCTGCCGGCATTCATCTCCGGCTGGATCTCGCTGATCGTTGGCTTCTCGGCACCGATCGCGGCGGCGGCGATCGCGTTCGCGACCTATCTGCTTGGCAGCGATCGCGCGAGCTGGACCATCCTCCAGGTCGGCGGCCAGAACCTGATCAGTCTCTCGCCAATCACGGCACTCGCCTGTACCTCGGTCGTCCTCCTCTCGCTCGCTCACTATCACAGCCTGCAGATGGGACAGGGGATGCAGAACCTGCTGACCAGCTTCAAGGTCGGCCTCATCCTGGCCTTTGTCATCGGCGGCTTCTGGCTCGGAGAGGGAAGCATCAGCCATGTCACCGCCGATGCAACGACAGGACTTGGTGGTGGCCAGCTTGCCGTGGCCCTGATCTTCATCTCCTTTGCCTACAGCGGTTGGAATGCGGCCGCTTACGTCGGTGGGGAGATCCGCCAGCCGGAGCGCAATCTGCCGCTTGCCCTGATCATCGGCACCCTGCTGGTGATTCTGCTGTATCTGTTGCTGAACCTGGTCTATCTCTATGCCCTGCCCGCAGCGGCGATGGCCGGAATATTAGATGTCGGCAGTGCGGCCGCAAGCGCCTTGTTTGGCGATAAGATCGGGCGCCTGTTCGGTATCGCGATCGCAGTCGGTCTCCTCTCGGTGATGAGCGCAATGATCATGGCCGGCCCGCGCGTCTACTATGCGATGGCCCGGGATGGCCTCTTCTTCCGTCGCTTCGGGCAGGTACACGCAGTGCACGCGACGCCAGCACAAGCCATCCTGTTCCAAGGCATGATCGCGATCGGCATGATCCTGATCGCCGCTTACGACGCCTTGTTGATCTATATCGGCTTCACCCTCTCCCTGACCTCAATCCTCACCGTGCTCGGCCTGATGTGGCTGCGTCGAAGTCGACCCAATCTGCCGCGGCCGTATCGCGTCCTGGGGTACCCCGTACCCCCTTTGCTCTTCATTGCCGGCAATCTCTGGATCACGGTCTATGCGGTCCTGAGCAGGCCGATCGCAGGAATGATCGGGGTAGCCACGATCGTGCTCGGAATGCTTCTGTACCGAGTCTTCAGCAACAGACCTGCTGAGGACCGAGCCGCCGCTACCTCAGACTGAGATCGAACAAACAGCGTCTGGTCAGAACCATAAAGTATAAAAAGAACGATTGTCATTTAGATTCGCTTTTGCTAATCTGCTCCTCGTGGACGGCCTTTGTGAGCGGCCTTGCATGATCCGCTGGCTCACAACACCCGTTCAGTGGCGACATCAGTGTTTGGACGACCATCCCCGCGGATGGTCGCTCCTTTTTCTGGACCAGACGTGAACACAGCAAGAGGCACGGCTTCATGTTCATCGCGATGAATCGGTTCCGCATCAACCAAGGCTTCGAGGAGGCCTTCGAGGCGATGTGGCGAGCGCGGGAATCACAACTCGACAGCATGCCCGGCTTCCGCGGCTTTCGCCTACTCAAGGGGCTGGATAACGGCGAGAGCCGGCTCTATGCCTCTTACACCCAGTGGGCCTCGCGTGCCGATTTCGATGCCTGGCGCGAGTCCGACGCCTTTCGCCAAGCCCATGCGCAGGCCAAGGCGCCGCATGGCACCTATGCCGGGCATCCGCTATTCGAGGGCTTCGATGTGGTGCTCGAGGAGGCCGTGCGATGAGCCTGGATGCGAGCAGCGCGCCCTCCCAAGCCTCGGCGTCTGCGCCGCAGGCGTGGGCCTCGGAGCAACAGCCGGCTCAACCCTCGGAGGCGCTCTGGCAACACTGGCAGAACCTGAAGCAAGCTCAGCCAGGGCTGCGTGCGCGCGATGCCGCCGAGCAGCTCGCGGTCAGCGAGGCCGAGCTATTGGCCTGCCATCCACAGAGCCTGCGCTTGGACGAGGACTGGGGCACGCTCATCACCGATCTGCGCGCGGTTGGACCGGTGATGGCGCTGACCCGCAACCATGCCGCTGTGATCGAGAAGACCGGTCCGTTCGAGGAGGTCTCGATCTATCCCGAGCACGGGATGGGCCAGGTCGTCGGCGAGGCGATCGATCTGCGCCTGTTCCTGCGTCATTGGAAGAGCGGATTCCTGCTGCGCGAGACAACGGATACAGGCGTGCGCGAGAGTCTGCAGTTCTTCGATGGCAACGGCACTGCGGTGCATAAGATCTATCGGGTCAAGGCAACCGACACGATGGCCTGGGAGGCGCTGATCGCGCGTCACCGCTGGCCACAGGCACCCGCATTGCAAGTGGCGTCGGCTCCGGCTGCGCCACCTGCGGTGGCCGACGCGGACATCGACGCCGACGGGCTGCGGATGGCTTGGGAGGCGATGCGCAACACGCATGATGTCTTCGGTCTGCTACGCCGATTCCAGGTCGAGCGTCGCCAGGCGTTGCGCCTAGTGGGGAGTGATCTCGCGCGCTGCCTTGCGCCGAACCGTTATCAGACCTTGCTCGAGCGCGTGCACGAGCAGGGCCTGCCGGTGATGCTCTTCGTTGGCAGCCCGGGCTGCATCCAGATCCACAGCGGCCTAATCCAGAAGCGGCTCGTCACCGTCGGTCCCTGGTACAACATCCTCGATCCGGATTTCAATCTGCATCTCCGCATGGAGGCGATCGCCGAGAGCTGGCTGGTGCGCAAACCCACCGATCAGGGTGTGGTGACCAGCCTCGAGTGCTATGACGCCGCCGGCGCGCTGCTGTTGCAGTGCTTCGGCCTGCGCAAGGGCGGCGAATCCGAGTCGCCGCAGTGGCGGGCCTTGCTCGATGAGATCGCCTATCCGGAGCAAGCCTGATGCAACCCCGCAAGCGGTTACTGACAACACTGTCGGGCGCGGCGATTGGCCTGCTCTGGTGCGCCTCTGCTCTTCTCGTCGAGGCATCCGAGACAGGCGAGACATCCGCACAGACCGCGCGGCTGATCTCGGTCGACGGCGCCATCACCGAAATCCTCTATGCGCTTGGTGGCGAGACGCAGCTGGTTGGCATCGACACCACCAGTCTCTATCCCGATGCCACCGAGGCGGTTGCGAAGGTTGGTTATAAGCGCGCCCTGTCCGCGGAAGGCATCCTGAGCCTCAGACCGGATCGGCTGCTCGTCACCGATGACGCCGGACCGCCTGAGGTCCTCGAGCAGATCGCGCGCGCCGGGGTCAGCACCCGCCGCATCCCTAATACGCCCAGCGTCGCCGGATTGCACGAGACAATCGCCGCAGTCGCCGAGGTACTCGACCGAGCCGAGGCCGGCGCCGCGCTCAGCGCGCAGCTCGACGACGAACTCGCCCAATTGGAGGCGGCCACCAAGCGCAGCAGCAAACGGCCGCGTGTGCTCTTCCTGCTGCACATCGGCTCCGGCAACGACATGGCCGCCGGCCGCGACACGGCGGCTGATACCGTCATCCGCCTTGCCGGTGGCGAGAACGTGCTGCATGACGCCTTCGCCGGCTACAAACCGCTCAGCGCCGAGGCGGCGCTCGCTGCAGCACCGGACGTGATCCTGGTGACGCAGCGCAATCTTGAGCAGCTCGGCGGTGTCGATGCCGTGCTTGAGCGTGGCGCGCTCCAGGCCACGCCCGCTGGCCAGGCCCAGCGCGTGCTGGCGATGGACGGTCCGCTCTTGCTCGCTTTCGGCCCGCGACTGGCGGTAGCCGCCGCGCAGCTCGCCTGTGAGCTCGGCATCATCGATCAAGAAACCTACGAGCGCTCCGGTCTCACCGCCGGACAGCCCTGAGCAACGGTGGCTCGATGAACACCCGCGTGCTCGACCTTCCCGCCAGACATCCTGCCAGCCATCCGGTGCTGCAGCGCCGCCAACTCGAGCGGCTGACTCTGGCGGCCCTGCTGGCCTTGCTGCTGGCGGTGGCCCTGCTCTCGATCGCGATCGGGCCGGTCGCGATCCCGATCGCTGATGTGCTGCGCACGCTCGGCACGCTGGCTGGTCTGCCGGTCGCCGAGGTCGCGCCTCAACACGAGGCGGTGATCCTCTCGATTCGGCTGCCGCGCACTCTGCTCGGCCTGCTCGTTGGTGCCGGCCTCGCGGTCGCCGGCACCGCCATGCAGGGGCTATTCCGCAACCCCTTGGCCGATCCGAGCCTCATCGGCGTCTCCGCCGGCGCGGCCCTGGCAGCGGTCTCGGTGATCGTGCTCGGCGGGCAGGGACTGGCCTTCCTGACGCAGGCGCTCGGCCCCTTCAGTTTGCCCATCGCCGCCTTCGCCGGTGGCCTGGTGACCACCTTGCTGGTCTATCGGTTGGCCAGTCGGGATGGCCGCACCTCGGTGACGACCCTGCTGCTCGCCGGCATCGCCATCAATGCCCTCGCCGGCGCTGGCACTGGCTTGTTGACCTATCTGGCCGATGACCAACAACTGCGTACCCTGACCTTCTGGAGCATGGGCAGCCTCGGCGGCGCGACCTGGCCAGCGGTCGGCAGCGCCGCACTGCTGATCGCGGTGCCGCTGTTGGCACTGCCGCTGCTGGCGCGCACGCTGAATGCGCTGCTCCTGGGTGAAGCCGAGGCCGGTCATCTGGGGATCGCGGTTCAGCGCATGCAACCGCTGATCGTGGCCTTGGCCGCGCTCGCGGTTGGCGCAGCGGTGGCGGTGAGCGGGATCATCGGCTTCGTCGGACTGGTGGTGCCCCATCTGCTGCGCCTGGCGCTGGGCCCTGATCATCGTCTGTTACTGCCCGGGGCCGCGCTGCTCGGCGGCAGCCTGTTGCTGCTCGCTGATCTCTTGGCGCGCACCCTGGTGACCCCGGCCGAGCTGCCGATCGGCATCCTCACCGCGTTGCTCGGTGGTCCCTTCTTTCTGGCCCTGCTGCTGCGCTGGCAGCGGAGAACGACATGAAGATGGATGTGCGACCGCCTGTTGATCCTGGCTCCCATCAAACCCTGGAGACCGCGGGGCTCTGCATCCGCCGCGATGGCCGTGCCCTGCTCGATGACCTGAGCCTGAGATTGGCCGCCGGTGAGGTACTCGCGGTGCTCGGTGCCAACGGCGCTGGCAAGTCGACCCTGCTGCGCACGCTGAGCGCGGAGCTGAGCCCGGAGCGCGGCCAGGTACGGCTCAACAACCGGCCCCTAAGCGCCTGGCCAGCGCGAGAGCTCGCCAAACGCCGCGCCGTGCTACCGCAGCACAGCCCGCTCGACTTCCCGTTTACCGCCTTGGAGGTGGTGCTGATGGGGCGGATTCCGTTCGGCGGCCCAAGCAGCGAGGATGTCCATCGCGCTGCACGCGCCCTTGGCGAGGTCGAGATCGCGCACCTGGCCGAGCGCCGCTACACCACGCTATCCGGCGGCGAGCGCCAGCGCGTCCACCTCGCGCGCGTCCTAGTGCAGATCTGGGACCCGCTTCCCGAGCGCGAGCCGCGTTTCCTGCTCCTGGACGAGCCGACCGCCAGCCTGGATATCGCCCATCAGCACGCAACCCTGGCGCTGGCGCGACGCTGGGCCCGGCATGACCTCGGCGTCCTGGTGGTTTTGCACGATCTGAACCTCGCCGCCCAGTACGCCGACCGTGTCGCCATCCTCAAGGCCGGCCGGCTGCTTGCGGTCGGCGCACCGGAAGACGCGCTCAAGCCGGGCCTGATCGCCGAGGCCTTCGGGCTGCCGGTGCAGATCCTGGCGCATCCAGAGCTCGGCTGCCCGCTGATCGTGCCGCTCGCCGATCGGTCATCGGCGCCGCGCCGCCCGGCCCAGCGGGTCCAGGCGAGATCCTGGCGCGCGCAGCCGCCGGGCACAGCCTCTACCAGGGGCACAGCCTCTGCCAGCATCCCAAGCGCGCGCTCCAGCCATCACAGCACAGCTTCTCAGACCACCCAAGCCCCCGATCATCTCGAGCTATGACCGACGCCCAAGCCGACCCCGTCACTGCTGACATTCCGCTGTCCGCTCAGCCAGCGGACGCGCCCGCGAGCGATCTCTCACAGGCGCCAACGGCACCCGCTCCCGAGCGCGCCGCCGCCGAGGCCGCCGACTCCATGCTGCCAGACGCCAGCGCTGTCGAGCCACAGTCCTGGCTGGAGAGCCTGGCCAACCTGAGCGAGCCGCTGCGCGAGACCGTCGGCAACGGCGGCCCCGTCTTGATGGTGCTGGCGGTGCTGTCGATCGTCGCGCTCACCATCGTGCTGGCCAAGCTCTGGCAGTTCGCGCGCCTGCGCCTCGATACCCCGCGCTCGGTCGAGGCGGCGCTGCAGAGCTGGTCTCGCGACCAGCCTGCCGCGGCCTTGGCGACCCTCGGCGATCGTCGGCAACCAACCGCGCGCTTGGTCGCGCAAGCGATCCGCGGGCTGCAGCAGGTCCGCAATCAGCCACCGGCAGCGCTCGAGCTGCTGCGCGAGGAGCTACGCCGCGCGGCCAACGCTCAATTGGAACAACTGCGCTCCTGGCTGCGGGCGCTGGAGGTGATCGCCTCGCTCAGCCCGCTGCTTGGGCTGCTCGGCACCGTGCTTGGCATGATCGAGGCCTTCCAGCAGCTCGCGGCTGCCGGCAGCCGTGTTGATCCCGCCGTGCTCTCGGGCGGCATCTGGCAGGCGCTATTGACCACCGCGGCCGGCCTTGGCGTGGCCATCCCGGTGGTGCTGCTGCACAGCTGGCTGGAGCGCCGGGTCGAGCGCTGCGCGCACCAGATGGAAGACGCCGTCACTCGGGTCTTCACCTGCTCGGCGATGCAGCCGGGTGCGCGTTCGGTCCTTTCAAGCGCGCATCCAGGCGCGCATAGCATTCCGTCGAACGCGTCTGAGGCGGCCGCCTCGATGGGGCCGCACCAGCACCACCCCTCGCTCAACGCAGACGCTAGCTCGCGTCCACGCCATCAGGGTCTCGGTGATGCAGCTTGAGCAACGTCCATCGGCACGCCGTCGCACGATTGGGCTCACGCCGCTGATCGACGTGGTGTTCATCCTGTTGCTGTTCTTCATGCTGGCCTCGTCCCTCACACGTCTGCATGCCGTGCCCTTGGAGGCACCATCGGTGAGCAGCGAGGGGACCGGCCAGCCGCAATCATTGCTGTTGCGCATCCAGGCCGACGGCAGCCTCGATCTCAATGGGGACAGGCTGCCACGCGCGGGCCTGGCCGCCGCACTGCGCGCGTGGCAAGCGCGCACGCCAACGCTTGGCGTGGTCGTGCAACCCGATGCTTCGGTCGATCTGCAGCAACTCCTGCAGGTCTTCGACGCCCTTGCCGCCGCTGGCGTGCCAGTGCTGCGGCTGTATTGAGGAGATCGCGATGCGTTTGACGCAACCGCCACCGCGTCGGGATCAGGAAATAGCCTTGATCCCGCTGATCAATGTCGTCTTCTTGCTACTGATCTTCTTCATGATCGTCGGCACCATCGCGCCGACGGATGCGCTGCCGATCGATCCCCCAGTCTCGCGACAGGGACAGGCGACCGAGCCCGATCCAGTGCAGCTGCTGATCGATGCCAATGGGCGCATCGCGCTCAACGGCGAGCTGATCCCGGCGGATCAGTTGAACACGGCGCTCGCCGAGTCGCTCAAATCCGCCGACATACCCGATACACCCGAGACACCATTGAACCTGACGCTCAAGGCCGACGGTGCCCTCGTCATGGCCGAGCTGCGGGCGCTGCTGACGCAGCTCCGTGCACTGGGTGTCGAGCGGGTGCGATTGCTGGCCCGCCAAGACTGAGTCAACCGTCCTGAGGCAACCATCATGGAGCTGACGCTGCGCCATTGGCTCATCGCCTTCCTCATCGCCGGGATGTTGCACGCGGTCTTGGCGTTGGCACTGGTGCCGACACCGGCCACGCCGATGCCCAAGCCGGTAACCGTCATTATTGGGCTCGGCGACGGCGGTGATGGCCGCGCCGAGGGTGGCGATGGGCGCGAAGCCGGGGCAGGTGCCGCCGCCGCGCTCTCGGCCATCGCGCCCGGAACAGCCTTGGCGAGCGCCCATGCCCAACCGCTTGATGTACAAGCAGCTGAAGCCGAGGCCGCGAATGCCGCCACCGAGGCGTCGGTAACGGATGCCGCGGGAACCGCTGCGCAGCCGGTTCCAGCCGCATCAGCGCCAATCACTGAGCCTGCACCGGCTGTCACGCGATCGCCTCAGCAAGAACTGCAAGAAGAGGTCCCATCTCCAACGACGCCAATCACCGCTCGCCCCGAGCCAACGCCGGAGCCGGCACCCAAGACCGTTCAGCAGAAGCAACGCAAGCCCTCGCCTGAGCCTGAGCCGAAATCGGCAACTCAGCCAACACCGAAGCCCAAGTCCAAGCCGATCGCGTCATCATCGGCGCCCAAGCCTAAGCCCGCTCCGGCGCCTGCCGCACAGCCAAAGCCACGACCAACGACGCCACCCCGCCCGGCAGCGACCTCCGCCGAGCGCTCGCCGACGACAGCTAGCCGCACCGGGTCGACTCACCGCTCAGCCGTCGGATCGGATTCCGGCGCGAGCGGGAGCGCAAGCATCTCATCCGCAACAGCAAGCGGCCGGGACGGACAGGCCAGCAGCGGCCGCGGTCGCGGTGCCGGACTCGGCAAGCAAGGCGCGGGCAGCGGCCGTGGCAAGGGCAGCGGACGCGGCTCGGGCGGTGCAAGCAACTACTACGGTCAGCTCGCCGCCTGGCTCAATAAGCACAAGCGCTATCCCTCCCGCGCTCGGCGCATGCGTCAGCAGGGCACGGTCAAGGTGCGCTTTACCATCGACCAGAACGGCCGTGTCGTCTCGCACCAGATCGTCATGACCTCCGGCCATCCACTGCTCGATCAGGAGGCGGCCGCGATGCTCAACCGCGCCTCACCGATGCCGAAGATCCCGCGGAGCCTCGGCCAGTCGCGCCTGACCATCACCTTGCCCATCGCCTTCAACCTGCGTTGAATCACCCATCTGAGGGCTCTTCAC
>NZ_JAYESN010000061.1:0-27624 GCF_034860625.1 Lamprobacter sp. | reverse complement strand
AGCACCAGCCCTGGCAGCATCGCCACCAGCGCAAAATGCTGCACCGTCTTGACATCAACGGTTCGCGCCATGATCCAAGCCAGCGTGGCCGCTGCGATCAAGACCAACCCCCATGCCCACAGGCTGGGCTGCGCTTGCGCCACCTCCTGACGACGGGTCCAGGCCAAGAACAGCGCCAGCGCCGGGATGAACATGCCGTGGGCATAGGTCTGGGAGTTGAGCCAGATGTGCGCCATGCTGAGCGCCGATGGCCAGAGCAGCCACAGGGTCAGCAGTGTCGTCAGCGCGAGCAGGCTGAGCGCCAGCGTCCAGCTATAACGAAGTTGGCCAGACACTGCAGGAACAGGGACTTCAGGCGATGCGTTCACGACTTGGCTCCCATCAGCGAGGGCTCGGCTTGTAGCAGCCGAACGAGGCGATCCAGATGCTCAGACCAACTGTAATGCTGGAGCACGCAAGCACGCCCCTGCCTGCCCATCTGCTCCCGCTGCTCCCGCTGGTCCCGCAGATCAGCGCTGAGCAAACGCAGGGCAAGTGCTGCCAGGGGTTCGGCGCCTTCGGCCACCAGCCAATCCATGCCCGCGCAGTCGCGCAGACCGTCTAGGGCCTGCGGCGTCGCGGCTACTGGGCAGCCCATGGCCATGGCCTCGAGCACCTTGTTCTGCACCCCGCGCGCAATGCGCAGCGGCGCGACCGCTCCCTGAGCGTGAGCGAGATAGGGACGGACATCGGGCACCGAGCCGGTCACCTCGATGCCTGGCCGTTCGCCGAGGGCCTGCACCGCCGGCATTGGCCGACTGCCGACAATGACGAAGCGGGCCTCCGGCATGGCCTGGCGAATCCGTGGAAAGACCGCATCGGCGAAGAAGCTGACCGCATCGACATTGGCCCAGTAGTCCATGGCACCGGTGAAGACCAGGTTTGCGCTGCCCGGCGGATAGGGGTTGGGATAGTCGCGTTCGGGTGAGAAGTAGTCGGTATCGACGCCATTGTCGATGGCATGGACGCGCGCTGCCACATCCAGCGCCGCTTCCGGAGTCTGACTCTGAGGCCAGTCCTCGTCATGGCCCTGGCCTCTGCTCAGATCCTGGCCAACAGCTTGATTCTGGAGTAGCTGCCGAAACAGAATCGCCTCCTGCTCGCTGACCAGCACCGAGGCGCTGGCCCGGGCCGCCACAGCACGCTCGAAGGCCAGCAGACGGCGTGCCTCGCGCGCATAAATCCAGCGCATTGGCCCGCCATGTCCCTGGGCGTATTGGCGCCATTTATCCGAGTCGACATCGACAAAATCGACCACCTGCGGTAGCCGTTCGGGCGCTGAATCTGACGCTTGATCTGGAACAGTTAACGATGGCAGATATTGCGCCATGGCCGAGGAGAACACCAGCACTGGCATCGGGCCGGACGCCGCCAAGGTCTCCCGCACCCAGCGGTGCATGCGTCGATCGCGATAATAGGGCAAGGTCAAGGCCTCGCCGCTGACCAGGCCGCTGAGGCTGCGCAGCTTTGCCAATCTCGGATTGAGTGGCAGCAGGCAGAGACTGGCGCAATAGGCGGCCACCTCGTCGCGGTAACGCCAATCGTCCGGGTCGTCGACAAAGGCCCCGAGATGGATGCGAAACGGGCCGGAGAGATGGCGGAGGATGTTGAAAGAGCGAATCTTATCGCCCTTGTTCGGCGGGAACGGGATGCGATGCGCCAGGAACAGCAGATCGCTCACCGCGCTCACCCAAGCCGCCGCGCGAGCCAGGGGCCGAGCCCGTTGGCGACAAACAGCGGTAGCCGTTTCCAGCCGGCGATGAAGAGCCGGTATTTCGGATTCAGCGGATTGATCTCAGGGATCTGCTTGGCGCGCACCAGGTGATATTCGTAGGACAACGGCTGCGGCTCGAACCCCCAATTCTTCTTGAAGCTGAAGGAGCCGGTGCCGCGCTTGCTGCGGCCGTAGTCGAACCAACGGTAGCCGCGCTCGGCCGCGCGGCGCATCACTTCCCAGTAGAGGAAATCGAAGCCGGCCAGCGCCCGCGCCTGCTCGGTGCCGCCGCCATAGTAAGGCAGCACCTCGTCGCGGAAGTAGAAGTTGAGCACGCTGGAGATGGGCTGGCCGGCCTCGGTGGTCGTGGTCACCAGATCGCAGTCGGCGCCGAACACCTGCTGCAGCGCGCGAAAATAGCGTCGTGGCAACACCGGCGTACCAAGACGATGGAGGCTATCAGCATAGATCGGGAAGAAGCGATCGACATCAGGATCGATCGCGCTCTGGAGTCCGTTCTTGATGCCCTTGCGCACCATGGCGCGCTGCTTTCTCGGCACGGCTTGCAGGTTCTTGTCCGGCTCTGGATCGATCGGCTTGCGGAAGGTGACGTAGAGCCCATCCTTGCAGGGCCAGTCGGGATTGCGCCGCTCGCGATGACGCAGCTCGAGATAATCGACCTGCCGTTCCTCAGCCAGCGCGCGGGCGGCTTCGGTGAGACTCGCGGCGGCCTGCTGATCCTGAGCCGCCACCCCGCCATAGACGCAGAACGGGACCGAGATCAGCGCATTGCCGAACAGCAGGCTCTTGACCTGAGCCAGCGGCAAGACGCCGCTGATCTGACCGTCTCGCTCGCTGAACAGATAGTCGGTCCGGTGGCCGAGTGTCTCTTCCAGAATGCGCCTCCAACCGATGCGATGGAAGAAGGTTGCCTCCGGACACTGCTCGACAAAGGCGTCCCAGGCCGCTTCGGCGCCCACCAGCGATCCGGGCGCTGCATCCAGCCGCTTGACTAGATCGCCCGCCGCATCGGACGATCTGATTGTCGAATTCAGAGGTTTCATGATCCAGTGGCAGATGCCTAGGCGGCCTGAGCCATCTGCAACGACGGCCGTGCGGAGCCTGGCAAAAAGATCGCGTCCATCCGCCCCCAGCGGAAATCACCGAGGAGCCGCGCCAAGCGCGCTTCGGTGCGCGAGAGGTTGAGATAATGCCGCACCCGCGTCTTCAGGCCGATACCCGTCTGCCGCGGTTGGTCTGGATCGATCTCCCAGGGATGGAAGTAGAAGACCGCGGACTCGCCATCCTGCTGATTGACCTGTTGCAACGCCCAGCGCGAAAGCGCGTAAGGAAACAGGCGGAAGTAGCCACCACCGCCACAGGGGAGCTTGCGTTGGCCGACCATCACCGTGGTCACCGGCACCTCGAGAATCCCCTCGTCGCCGCCATGCCGAAACGCGAAACGCGGCGCCTCCGGCATGCCGTAGAGATCATGATGAATGGGATAGATGCTGGAGCTATATTCATGGCCTGCTTCGAGCAGTTCGTCCAGCGCCCAGAGATTATCCCGACCGATGGAATAGCTGGCCGCTCGATAGCCCCGCACGGGCTGGCCGGTGGTGTCCTCGAGTAGCGCTTTGGTGCGGCGGATGTCGTCCCGAAAGGCCTCGGGGGTCTGATTGACCACCCGTACATGCTCGTAACCATGGCTGGCGACCTCGTGTCCAGCCTCGCTCATGCCCCGCACCATTTGCGGATAGCGCTCCGCCATCCAGCCGAGCACGAAGAAGGTGGCCTTGACCTGATACTCATCGAACAGGCCGAGGATGCGATCGATATTGCGCTCGACTCGGCATGGCAGTTGTTCCCAATCCTCGCGTGCGATATGCCGCTCAAAGGCCGAGACCTGAAAATAGTCTTCGACATCGACGGTCATGGCGTTCCGGGGCTGTTCCATTTCATTTCTTCGCGAGGGCATGAGAAAGCCTCAAAAGGTTTTAACGAGCGTCGCCGATACACGATTTTCCTGATAGCCGTCGCTGCCGAGACGGTCCGAGTCAAGATCGCGATAACTGTATTGCACCGAGGCACTCACCTGGTTTCCCAATTGACGGCTAATCCCTAAACGCGTCGAATAGAGCGTCTCCTCACCATCCTGACCAGCAAAGGTACTCTCCTGCACGCTGGCATTCGCGAAGAGCGAGGTGCGCGGCCGCCACTGCCAAGAGAGATTGCCGGAGAATGATTGCGCCTCTTCGCTGTCGTTGCTGACCTCGTAATCACGCTGCTCATGGAAGACACGCAGCCCCCAGCCGAGTTTGCGACGCTGTCCCGTATAGGCAGCGCTAAGCCGCTTGCTGACGAAGGAGCCGCTGCGCAGCGCTGGTGTTTCCAGGTCAAAGAGGAAGGGCTCACCATCGACGATCAGCGATTCTTCGATGGTCGCATTGACCCCACGGGGGATGGTCTGATCGATCTCAAACTGGTTAACGCTGGTCACTGACTCGGTGTAATCAAGGGTGAACTGGCTGTTCCGGAGTTGATGCCGAGCCGTGGCCCCGTAGGTTGTGCCAAAAAAGCGCTCACCGAAGAAGGCTTCCATCGAGGTGCGGTCGTTCGGTGTGTAGGTGCTGCCCAAGCGCCAGATGAGGCCATTAGGATCAGAACGACCATTGTCTTGATCGAATTCGTCTTGCTCATATCCCAGCACGGCGAAGAGATTCAAGCGGTCAGTCACAGCCCAACGGCCTAAGACTTCAGCGTTCTGCTGGGTGCTGGAGGCATTATCATCGAAGTCGGTCTGCGAGTAGTTCACCGACAGCCCCCAGCCGAAACGGGTGAACTGCGGGCCGCTACTGATGCCTAGCGAGACGGCATGGCGTTGGCTGTTATTCGCCTCGCTGTCTTGGACATCGACCCGGTTATAGCTATAGCTCAACTGCCCCGTTGCAAGATCATCGAATTGCTGAATGTAGACCGGACTAAAACTGAAGGTCAGAACATCGCCACGGTTGTTGTTGAGATTCAGGTTATCCGCGCCGGCCCGTTCTCGGGTCAATTGACGTTGGGAGTAGGACGCTGCGCTGTCGACAAATAGCTGCCCTGGTATCAATTCGACACGACCATCGCCAAAGAACTGATGGAAAAGCGCGCTGTCATTGCTATCCTGCCAGTAAAACAGACTCTGCAGATTATAACCGAGCTGCGCACTGGCACGCGCGCCATCGCGATTCAGACTGAAGCCCGTGTTCACTTGGGTAATGAATTCGGACTCCTCGTCTCCGGGTGGCGCTAAACCGATATTGTCCGAGTAGTCCTGGCCGAGAGAAACCCGCGGAGTAAAATCCCAAGCATCCCCAAAGGCCATGGCCAAAGGTGCAACCGCCACCAAAACGAGACCCGTGGTGTAGCGCCGAGCACGGGGGAAAGGGTTCATTTGCGCGCACCCTCGGGGCCATAGCCGCCGTAGCCCCCATAGGAGCCATAGCCATAATAATCGCCACCAAGCTGACGCGTCTTATTGAGGATCAAGCCAATGGGCTTGGATGCATCGAGCAGGCCGAGCGCATCCTTGACCGAATGCTGCAAGCTCCTTCCCGCCTCGACCACAAAGACGATTTGGCCAACCAAATTTGACAACACCACCGCCTCACTGGTGACGAGCAACGGCGGAGAATCAAAGATAATGACTCGGTCCTCGTAGCGACTGGCAAGCTCGTGCATCAGCCGCTGCATGTCACCACTCGCCAACAGCTCATTGGCATGGGGATGATACTTCCCCATCGGAATGATGCGCAGCTTCGGCACGTTGGTGCGCAGAATCACATCCCTGACATCCAGGGCACTGTCGACCATCAGATCGACTAGACCTGGCCCCATTTGAATGCCAAGCATCTTGTGCAGCCGAGGACGACCGACATCGGCATCGATCAGCAACACCGTCTTATCCATCTCCATGGCGATGCTCATCGCCAAATTGACCGCGGTATAGGTCTTGCCTTCTCCCGGGATCGAACTCGTCACCATGATCAGGTTGCCCTGTTCAACCAGTGAGGCTGTGCGTCCGAAGGCATTCTCTAACAGCGGCCGCTTGATGATGCGGTACTCCTCCGCCGAACGGGAACGATCACTATCTGGCGTCACGCATCCCTGGGCCTTGAGATCGGCTAAATCGAGGGTGACATAGTTACCGCGATCGTCATCGGCCCGATGGGGAGGAGCAACCTGCGAATCAGCGGGAAAACCACTCGGGCCGGGGATCGCTGCTCGCTGCTCTGCCGTCGGAGCGTTCGGCGGCGGCTGCTGCTGCCGGAGCCGCTTGGCCGCCTGTTCGATGAGGCTCCCCTGGTCCCCAGTGTGGTCCCCAGTGTCTCTGCTCATCAGAATAACTGTCCCAGTGGTTTCAGGTAACGCCCGGCGGTGGCAATGGTCGCGCCATAGGCCAGCAGAAGCAGCACCGTCAAACCGATAAAAGTGAGCAGCCAAAGACGCTCACGATGGCGCTGCTGTTCCGAAGCATGAAGAACCACGTTGCCAAGCACCGGAAAGCCCGTGGTGCGATTCAGGGTGCGCCGATCATCGAAGACCGGACGCAGTTGCGACATCACAAAGGCGAGTCCACCGCCCGCCCCGAGACCGAGCACCAAGACGCCGGTGAACAAGGCCATGCGATTGGGCGCGGATGGCGAGGTTGGCACCCTGGCCGGCTCAATGATGCGGAACTGGACCCGCTCACCCTGATCCTCAATATTCTGCGACATCGCTGCCTGCTCACGCCGCTGGAGTAAAGCCTTGTAATTCTCTTGGTTGACGGAGTAATCGCGGTTTAGGCGTTTGAGCTCCGACTCGATGTCCGGAATGGTATTGACCAGATTTTGCAGTTCCTCGATGCGTCGGCGTTGATCCGCGACGCGTACCTCCAATGCCGAGACCTCAATCTCGGCATTGGACTGAGCCATGCGCAGTTGTTGGAAGACCGGATTCGCATCCAGTCCACCACCACCCCGGGGTGAGTCGAGCTCTGGGGGAAGCTGGGCTAAGGCCTCCTCATACTCTTGCTCGAGCACTCCGAGTGTCCGCTTGATGGATCGGATATCGGGATGCTTATCGGTATAGGTCAGCGAAAGCTCATCGAGACGTTCACGCAGCCCCTGAATGCGAGCCTCCAATTCTGGATTGACTGATCGTCTTCCCGATGATGGGCTCATCGGCCCCATGATGCCAAAGGTCGGCTCTTCACCGCTGATCTGACGCTGGATCTCGTCACGACGACGCTCGGCCTCGCGCAGTTGCAGTTCGGTACTGGCGAGCTCGGTCTGCGCGCTTTGCAGTCGCTGGTAATAATCGCCGCGATCACTGGGCAACATACCAACATTATCGCGGCGAAAATCAGCAAGACGCTGCTCCGCCTGCTCAAGACGCTGCTCGTAAGCCTCGATTTGCTCGTCGATGAAGCGCCGCGCCATCTCGGAATCCGTCCGCGTATCCGAAAGCGATCCCTCGACAAACAGATCCAGCATGGCCTGCACGACGGCATAGGCCTCTTGTGGGTTGCGTGAGTTGTAGGAGAGCGTATAGAGATTCTCCCCCCTCGCACTCCCGATTTGCGTCCCTGAGCGCAGCCGGCCGATGATCCCCTCCATCTGCGCATCCGTGCCGGCTTGCAGGTGCATATCGGTCGCTCGCGCGACCTTCTCCAGATTAGGCCGTGTCAACAGCAGCCGGGTCATCAGATTGAGGCGCTGGTTGATATCCGAGCCGACAGCCAGCCCGCGCAACAAGGGCTCCAACACCGAGCGGGTGTCGACATAGACGCGTGCCGATGCCCGATACTCATTCGGAATCTCCGCCACATAGGCCCAGCCCCCTAATGACACCACCCAAGCAATGGCCAGCACCAGCCATCGAAAGCGCCAGATGCCGCGCAGATAACCCAGCACCTGATTGAGAATTTCGCGCATACGATCAGGTTCCTACAACAGAGACAGCCAGGCCAACAATCGAGGATCGCACTGGGTCATCGGCCGTATCAGAACCAGGTTTCGGGGATGATCAGGATATCCCCAGGCAGCATGTAGACGTTGGCCTTCATGTCACCCCGCTTGATGAGATCATTGAGACGCACGCTGAACTGAGTGAGCTCGCCGTCGATCATGCGCACGATACTGGCCTTATTCCCTGCCGCAAAGTCAGTCAGACCACCCACCTGAATCATCAGATCCAGTGCCGTCATGTTCTCGCGATAGGGAACGCCTTGCGGGTTAGCCGCCTCTCCGACAACACGAACCTGCTGACTATAGGGGCCAACAAAGCCGGTGACGATGACCGTAACAACCGGATCGAGCACATAGGTCGCGAGCACCTCCTCCATGTCGCGCGCCAACTCCGTAGGGGTCAGGCCGGAAGCTGGGACATCCTCGATCAAGGGCGTGGTGATCTTGCCATCAGGTCGAACCGGTACGGAGGATGACAGCTCCGGGAAGCCCCAGACAAAGATATTGACATTATCACCTGGACCGATGATGTAGTCCGGCGTCTTGTCCAGCGGGATCGAGGGCAGTGGAGGATGCTTGGGCTTGGTCGAACAACCAGAGACCAGGATGACGAGGCCAATGATGACGAAGGCCAATAAGACCGATGAACGCACAGGCACCCTCCTGTCACGTAAAAAGAGCGTCTTCACCGACATTCCTCCATCCTGATCCGATCCGCAAATCGAGCGATTTTGAGCTAAAAACCCGCATGAACTAGGTTAGCACAGACCAGACTGTTGGTAAAGATCAACAAAATCGTCTCCTAAAGGCAACAAATTAGGCGAAGAATAGTCAAAATCGCATCCGCCAGCCCAATGTGACCAGATCGTTCTCTTGATAGAAGCCACCCAAAGTCTGCTCAGCGCCATCGAAGTAATGGTAGGCCAGACTGATCTCATGCGGCTCGAAGCCAACAAAGGCGATCTGCGGATTCAGGTAAAGATCATGTGCATCCAATCCGACGAAGTACCGCAAGCGCGCGCGCCAGCGATCCCGAGCAAAGCTGTTTTCCAGATCCCCGAATAGGCTGAGCGTCTTTTGTCGATCGAGCATCCCAGTTGGCGCATTCAGGATCTGACCACCACCGAGCTGCAGATTCACCCTGAGCTCGCGATCACCCGGATAGAACTCCACGCCAGCGACCCATTCGATTGCCTCGCGGGTGATGAAACGCAGATCCGCGCCGGTCGCCGGCTGATCACTGAGCCAAGCGGCTTCAAGCCGCCAGGTCGCCTTCTCCGTCGTCAGCCCAAGATCGCCACCCACCACCCAGGTTCTTGGATAGCGAGCAATGAAGGTGTCCGGGGACGCGCTCAGGGCGCCAGAGATTCCCCAAGGATTGGTTAGCAGCGCCTCCCGTACTTGGGGGTCGAGCACATAGTATGGCAGCGAAGGCCGGGTATTCTGTAGCGTCATCGCAACATCCAGACCCCGGCCCGGTCGACTGACACGCATTCCCCAGCCGCCGCTGCCGCCCTCGTTCTCGTCGAAGCGCCCGTTCTGAATCAAGGGCGCGAGCGCAGGATTAAAGGGCATGCCGATGATCTCGCCGCGCTGCTTGTTCACCGGCGACCAAATGCTGTCCCACCGCGGCATCTCGGCGGTGCGAAGGCGCGGAACATAGAGCAGATCGAGCTTCACATCACCGATGAACTCCTCCCAGCGCACGGCCAACACCGCGCGACGCCGGTCTTCCAATTCATTCAGTAGCCCACGGCTGAGATCCTGCACGCTGAGCTGATCAGTCGGCGGCGCCTCGTCGACCCGGCCCCAGGTGACCATCTGTGCACCGAGAGTGATGCGCCGGTCTTGGTCCTGATAGCGCAGATAGCTCTCGCCGGTATCCACTTCGACACGATTGAACGCCTCCTCACCCGTTTGCAGATCGCCATCCAGACGCGCGGCGAGCCGCACCGACCAGCGTGGCGAGAATGACCATTCCGCCGCCAGATCGGCACGCAACAGGTTACTGGTGTTGGCTTGACTCGCATCTTGGGTCAGGATGCCGGTCTCGATCCAGAACTGCTCAAGCTTGAGGCTGGATGCGAGACCTGACTGGCTGTCTGACGGCATGCCGGACTGATCGTCTTGACGATCGAAACCGACGCCTAACTCTGAACCACCGACAGACGCAGGCGCCTGATCTACAGTCTCCGGGGAGGCCTCAAGCACCTGCGGCAACGGTGGCGGCGGACGCCCTAACTCTAGCACTTGCGCCCTTAGCGCCGCAGGCAGCAACAGCGGGACACAGAGCGCCGCGATACCGAGCCTGATCGCACTGCTTGTCTCTCGCCGTTGACTCATAGACCCACCTTCGCATCCGACGCATCCGATACCTGTGGCGGCAGGTTCGATCGCCGTCGCGACCACCACCAGCCGGCGGTGACCATTAGCAGCGCCGGCAACACCAGCAGATCGAACAGCAGCGCCGTCACCAAGCCTAGCGCCGTCAACAGGCCAAACTCAGTCGTGGGCACAAAAGGCGAGCTGGTCAGCAGCAGAAACTGCGCGCTCAGAATCAGGGTTGTTGCCGTCACCGCTCGTCCCGCGTGCTGATAGGTTCGCGCCAGCGCCCAAACGGGCGATAACCCACGGAGGCGTCGGCTGCGATAGCCATGATAGACGTGGATGGTGTCATCCACCGCAATCCCCACCGCAATGCCGGTGATCATTGCGGTCGCCATATCCAGCCAGATACCAAACAGCCCCATAACGATGAAGATCACCAAGATCGGCGAGAGATTCGGCACCATACACAACAGCGCCGCCGGCACCGAGCGCCAAATCACCGCCATGAGCAGGAAGATGAGCCCCACTGCCAACATCAGGCCCCGGATCTGCCCCTCGACCAGCAGACGCTCCTGATCACCAAACAAGCGCCCAAAACCAGCAATCTCAAACGTCAGTGCTCCCAGCGCCTGCTGGTCCAGATGCTCCCGGATATCGGCAATCATGGCGTTGATCTTGCTGGAGCCATTGACATTGAGATTCAGCAGCACCCGGGTGATGCGGAAATCCCGATCGACCAGCTCGTAGAGATCCTGACCGTCATAGATGAACAGATACTGGGCGATCAGATCGCTCTGATCCGGCAGCCGGCGATAATCAGGGTCCTCGGCATGGAAGCCCCAATGCATCTCCTCGATCATATCGACTAGGGTGGTGACCCGATCGACCTCCGGGCGCTCCGAGATCCACTCCCGGAAGGCCTGGAGCTGGCGCAACACCTCAACCTGCTTCAAGGCATCACGCGCCGGCGCCTCGAAGACCACCTCCAACGCCGTCACACCAGACAACCGCTCAGTCAGCACCTGATTCGACTGGGTGATCGGATGATCATCGCGGAAGAAGCGAAACAGATCACTCTCCACCTCGACCTGAGCCACCTGTGGCGCGCCCAGGGCCAACAACAGCAGCGTGATCAGCAGCACCCAGCGCGGATAGCGCATGCCAATGTGGCGCAACCAGGCAACGGGCGCATCCAGAATACTGATGCCGCGACCAGACCGCGCCCAGTCACCCCGATCCCAGCGCGCGAAGATCGGCGGCAAGATCCAGGCGACGATGAGATACAACATCAAGACGCCAACCGCCGCCGACTGCCCCAAGGCATGGATTGGCGGGATCTCGCTCATACTCAGCGAGATCAGCCCCGCAGCCGTGGTCAACGCGGTCAAGAATGCTGGCCGATGAATCGCCGTCCAGGCGCGCAGCACAGACGCGCTGCGCGAGGCGACATCGGCCTCCGACCGACGCATGGCCATCGCCAAAGCGTTGTACCAATGCAACAGCAGCGCCACCGAGAGCGAGACCATCAGCGGCGACAAAATCGCTGTGATCAGCGTAAACGGCTGCCCCAGCAGCACCAGCATCAACAGCGCCGTGCCGACGCCGGCCTGTATCACCGCGAGCGCCACCGCCAGCGCCAACCAGCGCCGGAAGAGCCAGGCGATCAGCACTAAGCCGATGATCAGCGTGGCGGGAACAAAAATCACGCTATCGCGAAGCGTGGCGCGCAATTGCGCCGCGTCCAGCGGTGTCTGCCCAGACATCGCCACCAATTCCGCCTCAATGCCGGCCTCCTCCAAGGCCTGCAGAAAGGCGGTTTCGATGGACAGGCGCTGCAGGCTGTCTTCCAGTTCATGGGGCCGCACCGCCAGGGCAATCAGTGACCCATCATCAGAGACCAGCAAACCAGGGGCAAAGCGATCGGAGAGCAGCCGCGCGCGCCATTCGGCGGGGTCGAGCGGCGACCGGATGGACTGATCCAGCAGCGGTTCCACCACAAAGCCATCCGCCGTGCCACTGATATGATCCATGGTGCTCGGCGCCAGCACGCGCTCGACCAGCGCATGCTGCTGCATTGCCACTACCAACTGCTCGAACCGCTCAAAGAAGGTATCGGTGTAGAGATCCTCGCCGGCGAAGGCCGCCACCAGCACCTCATCCCCCGGAAAGCGCTCGCGCAGTTGGCGCTCAAAGATCGCCGCCTCGCTCTGTTGCGGGATGTAGGCCTCCGCTGAGTTATTGACCTTCAGCGTCAGCGCGGCGATCGCCAACGGCACCACCGCCAGCAGCACCAGGATCACCAGCGCGATCCAGGGAGGCAAAAACAAGGGGTTGAGCGATAGCCGTCTCATCGGCTGAAACCAGCAGGCAAAGGGTTCCGGCATTCGGCGGAGCCAGAGCCAGAGCCAGAGCCCAAGCTTAAGCCAAAGCCAAAGCCAAAGCCAAAGCCAAAGCCAAAGCCAAAGCCACGATCAAAACGCCATGAAGACTGAGCATGCATCATGGCCGAAACGGCCGCTCCAGGGCCGGGTCTTTCAACGCGCGGTTGCTAAACAACCGCTCCGGAAGATCCTGATCGTAGACCGTTTTGTCAGTGGTCAGCCGCGTCTGATGGCGCGACTCCAGATCTTCGACCAGGCTATCGGTCACCGTCCAATAGCCCTGAATACGCTCAACTTTGTAGACCCGCAAGCGCTTGAACGGCTTCTGCTGAGCGCCTGGGCGGTAGAAATCAACCCGCATTGGAATCAGGGTCTGCGGATGAATCCAGCTCAGGCGACGACCATAAACCGAGCTGCTCGGATCGACAGGCTCACTCTCCAACACCTCGGTTGCCACGCCTTCCAAGGTCTCGCTCCGAAGCCAGCGATGTCGGTCTTCGTCGACCTTGCGATCCTGCAGATCCTCGTAAAACAGATCCGAACCGACGAAACGCCCGCCCTGGCGCGATGACGGAATCCGCCGATCGCGCCCCAGCGCAGGCAGATAGACCCATTGATCGGTGCTGCCATCAGCACGGTCGATGGTCAACAGGCCCGTGTCGGCGATATCCGCCGGCGCCGTGAAGCGGATCAGATTGGCCACCTCGCCACCAGTGCCGTCGCGGCGGTAACTAAAGAGTTGGCGCACCCGTGGCTCGCGGCCCGCCTCGGTCAAGATCATAGTGCCGCGACTCGCGGCATCGCGACCATCCGGGCGATCATAGACCTGTTGCGCCAGTGCCCGCCCACGCTCGGCGTCAGCCGTTGCGATCATTGGCAGCAGCAGGCCCAACAACCCGATCAGGAGAAAACACCGGCCGCGAGCAACCCCGCAACCACTCATGAATAACAGATGCATAGTCAAGATCACCCTTTAGCGAGGACACCTCATCCTAACGGACCATGCTGTACCAACGGCATACTGGCAGGCAAGACCAACACCATCGGCACCATCAGCATACCGGCCGGCAACAGACTCAGCAGGATCATCAGAATCAACCCCAGAATACCCGCTGAGCGCCTTTTGATGCGACGCAAGACAACGGACCGCTTGCGCGGCGGCTCAATGCGGCATGACGGCGCTGACGTGTCTGCCCGCGCTGCCGTCTCAGTCGAAGCAAGCAGTGCTCCAGAGTGCTCAACCGCGAGCCAAGGCACCGGAGAAGACTCGGATAAATGGGCAGGCGCGGCGGCCACTTGTTCAGGCGCGGCGGCCGCCTGTTCAGACACGGCGGCGGCCTGTTCAAGCGCCACCGGCATCCGTAATGCTGGCGGAATGGACTCGGCCCGAGGAACGGCCGCAGATTCGGTCACAGCTTGTGAAACCTGTTGCTCAGCCTGCGGTAATGTGTCCGGGCTTGCTGCGGCTGCAACCGGTTCATGCAGAGCGCTGATCGCCGCCTCGTCGGCAACGGCAGGCATCGGCGGCACCCAATCCAGACCTTGGTCGACCTCCGCCCAATCCACCTCCGGCAGCTCGGTTGTCCCCTCTTGCTCCGGTGCTAACTCCTCCTCGCCCAACTCATGGACCAGGTCAAGGGCATCTTGCTTCGATAATCGATGCAACTCACTCAGACAGCCATGCAGCAACAACCGACTGCAAATCAGGTTGATGCGCCTAGGCACCCCCTGGCTGAAGTGGTACACGGCCTGCAGCACGCCCGGCTCGAACACCGGATCACCTTGCCAGCCCGCCGTCTCGAGCCGGTGGCGCACATAGGCCACTGTCTCCGCCGGCGACAGCGGCTGCAGATGCCAGGCCGCAATCAAGCGCTGATGCAATTGCTCCATCTCCGGCCGCCGCACCAACTCGCGCAACGGCTCCTGACCCACCAACACGATCTGCAGCAACGGCTGCCCGGCCTGATGCAGATTGGTCAGTAGCCGCAGCTCCTCCAAGGCCGAGGCGCCCAGATCCTGCGCCTCGTCGATGATCAGCAGCGTGCGCCCGCCACGCCGATACTGCTCGTTCATGAACTCCATCAACTGCTGCAAGAGCAACGCCTTCGGCTGTGTTCGCGTTTCCAGACCTAGCGCATAGGCGGTCATCCGCAGCAGATCCTCGGCATCCAGCCGGGTGCTCAGCAAGGTCGCCGCGCGCGTCGAGGGCTCTGGAAGCCGGCTCAGCAGATCATTGATCAACGTCGTCTTGCCGGTACCAGGACGACCTGTCACCATCACGAAACCCTCGGCACGGTGCAGCGCGTAATCCACATAGGCGCGCGCCCGCGCAAAGTTCCGATGCGGGTAGCAGAACCGATGATCGGCGCTGAGGCGGAAGGGGTCTTCCTTCAGCCCATAGAAGACTTCAAACATCAGGCTTCAAACATCGCGCTGTTTGATATGCTGAAACGCCACGGGGGAACATCGCTATCGCCTTATCAATCAAAAGTTTAAGGATGAAAGCACTGGCGGCAACAAGCGTAAAAAAACCTGACACCCTCTCGTGGGCGACTCCGCGTGCGAGTACGCGAGTATGTTATAAGAACGAGTGCAATGCCAAGCTAGGATCTTGTGACAATCATGAGTCCTCCACGAGTCTTCAAGCCTCAACAGTTCCTCCGATCATCCATCAGCAGGCCACCAAGACGATGCCCGCCTAGCGATCGAGAAAACAGCGATGACTGAAACAGACCTCTCCCTGGCTGAAGCCTTCAATCAGTTTTTCGAACTCGTTCCCGCCAACACCGATGCGCTGCGCGATGTGGTCTACCGTATCCGCTACCAAGTTTACTGCCACGAGCTCCACTTCGAGAACGAAGCGGACTTCCCCGATGGCCGAGAACTCGATGAATTCGACGCCCATTCGGTACATTGTCTCCTGCGGCACCGTCCCTCGGGTGAATTTGCCGGCTGTGTGCGCCTAGTGCTGAACACATCCAACAGCCCGGAGCCGCAATTACCCCTCGAACGTCATTGTAGCGACAGCCTAGACAAGAAGACCCTCGACTTCAGCCAGATCGATCGCAGCACCTTTGGTGAAATCTCGCGGCTCGCCATCGTCTCACGCTTCCGCCGGCGCCCGGGCGAGGCGAAGACCGCGCATGGCGTCAGTGACGAGGCCTTATCCATCACGCCCTCCGAGCGCCGCATCTTCCCGCACATCGCTCTTGGTCTGTATCTGGCTTCCGCGACCATCAGTCTAAAACGAGGCATGAAAATGGTCGTGGTCATGATGGAGCCCAGGCTCGCCCGACACATGAGATATTTTGGCATCAACTTTGTTCAGGCCGGCGATATCGTCGACTATCATGGCCTGCGTGGCCCTTTCTTTATCACCAGCGACAGCCTCTATCAGGGAATGCGGCCTGAGGTTAAAGCGCTATTATCGATCGTTGGGGACCAGCTAACGGTCCCCGCGCCTCCACTGACGGACGTTTGACCCCAGATTCCGCAACAACAAACAGCCGTATCAATTTAGTGATCACTTAGGAGTAGCCCTTATGCGCAGAGCAAGCCTGACGAGCGCCGATCATCGCCTCGTTGTCCACAACAGAGGGCCACTGCTCGCCGCCGCCCTCGTCGTCGTCACCGCCTGCGGACAAACGTCCTTCTCTGCCGAGGAGCACGTCGCGCAGGCACGGCAAGCCTATGCCGAGGGCGACATCCGAACGGCTATTATCGAGATCAAGAACGCCCTCCAGCAAGACCCCGCGCAGGCCGAGGCGCGACTCCTGCTTGGCGAATACAACCTCGCCATCGGCAACGGCGTTGAGGCCGAGGCCGAGCTTGTCCGTGCCCAAGAGCTTGGCGCCGACCCCGATCAACTGCGCCTGCCGCTTGTGCGCGCCTGGCTGTTGCAGGGCAAGACGGAGGAGATCATCGCGGCCACTGACGCCGATGAGGCACTCGACAGCGCACAAGGCCCAGAACTCCTGACGCTGCGCGGACAAGCCCTGCTCACACAGGGTCGCGCCGATGACGCCCGCGCGACCCTGCAGCAAGCGCTTGAGCTGGAGCCCACTAACGCCGAGGCACTGCTCGGCATGGCCTGGGTCGCCTTGCTAGAAGACGACAGAGAGGCTTCTCGAGACTCGCTCCAGGCAGCACTCGACAGCGATCCCGAATCCAGCCGCGCCTGGGAGCTCCTCGGCGATCTAGAGCGGGATGCCAACCAATTCGATGCCGCCGAAGCGGCCTACGGCAAGGCCATAGAGACCACCAACCTGCCCTTCACCCCGCGCTTCAAACGCGCCCTGACCCGAGTCTTCCAGCAAGACTACGAGGGCGCCGAGAAAGACCTGCAAGTCTTGCGCAAACAGTCTGCACAGAATCCAGCGGTGAGCTACCTCAGTGGCCTGATCGCCTTCTATCGGCAAGACTATAACCAGGCGCGCACGAGCCTTGAAGAGACCCTATCGCGCGATGGAAACTACATGCCGGCGGTGTTCTACCTGGGCGCCACCCAATATGCCCTGGAGAACTGGCAGCAAGCCTCGAGCTATCTGAATCGTTATACCGGCCAGTTCCCCAACTCCCCGGAAGCCAACCGCCTGTTGGCCCTGACCCGTCTGCGCGATGGCGATAGCGAGCGTGCCGAGCGGGCCCTGAATGCCATATTGCAAAATAACCCGGAAGATCAAGCGACTTTAGCGATGATGAGCAATCTGTATCTCGCTCAGGGTCGCGCCGACGAGGCCCTTCATCATCTGCGCAAGGTCATCGCCATGGAGCCGGACTCGGCCGCGACACGGGCGCAGTTTGGACTCGCACTGGTGCAAGAAGGTCAGCGCGAAGAAGGGTTCAGTGAGCTGGAGCGGGCGCTTGAGCTGGCACCCGGAGAAGGCAATGTCCGACTTGAGATCGCCATGATCATGGAAAGACTGCGCGCCAATGAATACGAACAGGCGCTCACTCTGATCGAGCGTCTCAAGCAGCGCGATGATGTCAATCCCGCTCTCTATTACAACCTCAAAGGGCTTGCTTATGTCGCTCAAGGCGATTTCGAGAATGCTGAGGCCATATTTCGCGAAGGGCTAGATACCGTGCCCGATGCAAAAGCCGATCTCGCGAGCAACCTGACCGGCATCCTCGCCCGCAATGGACGCTTGGATGAGGCGCGCGCGCTGGCAACCCAGTATCTGGAGGACTATCCCGAGCACCTTGGATTGCTCTCTAACCTAGCTCGCCTTAGCGCTGCCAAAGGGGACGTAGAGCAAACCGAATCCTTGCTCGGGCGCGCCGTCGCGGCGCACCCTAACGCACTCGAACCCAGGCGCGGGCTGGCCGAGATCTACCTGCAAACTGATCGCCCAGACCAGGCTGTTGCCGTTCTGCGAGAAGTCGAAGAGACTCAAGGCGACTCGGTGCAATATCTCCGACTCATGGCGCTCGCGGCATTAAACAGCGGCGACCGTCAGTCCGCCATCGACAGCCTGAATCGACTGCAGGAATTGCAGCCAGAGTCGATTGATGTTCCACTCTTGCTGAGTCGAGTATTGGCCAGTCTAGGCCAACGCGACGAAGCGCGCGCAGCGCTGGAAAACGTGCTGACACTGAAGCCCGATCATCTCGAGGCGCGGCTGATGAGCGTGGAACTGCTCACGCAGGAAGGCCAGCTCGAGAAAGCGTCTGAGATGCTCGCGCCGGCGCAGCAAATGTATCCGGACAACCCACAAGTGCTGGGGAGAGCTGGAGCCATCGCTTTCAACCAAGGACGCCTGCAAGATGCGCTTGAGGCCTTTCAACAGGCAGCCGAGTTAGCACCCGATGAGCGTTACCTGGCCGGAGCCATTGCTCAGGTACAGCAAGTCTCGGGAGATATCGAAGCTTCGGTTGAAACGCTATCCAACTGGCTAGCCAGTCATCCGCAAGACCAGGAGTTGCGGCTGATGCTCGCGAACCAACTGCTTGCGCTGCAGCGCGACGATGAAGCCATCAGCGCCTACCGTCGCCTCCTTGAGCAAGGTTCCGAGAATCCGATTGCGCTCAACAATCTCGCCTGGCTGCTTCGCAAGAGTGATTCCGCAGAAGCGCTTCGCCTTATCAACCAAGCGATCAAGCTCGCGCCCAAGGCCGGCACCATTCTCGATACTAAGGGGACGATTCAACTGGAACAAGGTGATGCGGCTGCCGCTGTCGCGACTCTAGAGCAGGCGCTTGAATTAACCCCAAAAAACCCCTCCATTCGCCTCCATCTTGCCAAGGCACTGATTGCCTCCGATCAGCATGCGCAAGCGCGGTTACAGTTGGAGCAACTCGTCTCCGAACATCCCGACACCAGCGAACAGGAAGAAGCCACCAAACTTCTAGCAAACCTACCTCAGCCAGAATAGCAGGCAGATAACCTAACCCGATGTCAACACAGCTCAGCCTCTTCAAGCACTTGGTTCTGGAATTACTCGCCTCGCGCCAGGATGCGCGAGTACCAGAACCCGAGCTGATTATGGACGATACCGATCAAGCCGAAGCGTTCATGCTTGCCGGGCGCGAGGATGGCGTGATCGCTCCGACTTACCTCTTCCATACACTGCAGCTCAGCCAGCTCATCAAGCCAGGTGATGACGTCCTAGATCTCGCCTGCGGTCCGGCAAACCAACTCGCTCAGGTCGCGCGCGTGCATCCCGATGCCAACTTCGTCGGTGTGGATGCATCGCCGGAGATGCTCGAACTGGCGGGCGAGACGGTGCAGCGCTTTGGTTTAGAGAATGTGCGTTTCGAGACCCGTTATATCCAGAATCTGGAGGGTATGACGGACAACTCGATGGACGTCGTGATGTCAACGATGTCGCTTCATCATCTGCCTGATGTTTCGGTGCTTCAAGCCACCTTTCGTGAGGCAGCAAGAGTGCTGAAACCGGATGGCGCTGTCTATCTTGCCGATTTCAGCCGCCTCAAGCGTGAGCAGACTCGGCGCTTCTTTGCTGAACAACACAAGGAACAGCAGTCGGAGATTTTTACAGCCGATTATCTGAATTCACTGCGCGCCGCTTTCACCTCGCAAGAATTTAAGCAGGCGATGGGCATCTTCGGCCCGAGCACGCGGTTCAACTCAACGGCGCTTGTCCCCTTTATGGTTGTTGTGCATAGAGGGGAGCGACATACCGTGACGAATAAAGCACTTGAGGAGTGTCAGGCGATCTTTCAGGGACTGCATCCTGCCCAGCAGCAAGACTTCAGTGATCTGAAACACTTCTTCTCGCTCGGGGGACTGCCTACACCTCAATTTCTCTGATCATAACCAATTTCATGCGCCGAATAAAAAAGCCCCGCATTTGCGGGGCTTTGGCGCTTGCAGGTTAATTCCTATTTAGCCAGCGCGCCGACGCCAAGACGTAAAGCTGAGACCAAGCAACCCAAGACCCATGAGCGCCAGTGTTGCCGGTGTTGGTACAGGTACACCATTAAAATCAACAGCTCCAGTGGACACGATACGCACTAAATTACCGTCTTGTACAATCTGCTGTGAAGTGTTGTTGAAATCATTAAAGGCAATATCATAGAACGGTGTCGGCTCAATGAAGAAGGTGTTACCGAACGCTGTATTGCTATAAGAGGAATAAGCATTCAGTGCATTTCCTCCTTGGCTGGTTGGTTCGATCACTCCGTCAATCAGGCTGCCTTGACCGATCAGTTGTAGATTGCTAACACCAGCTCCAGAAGTATCTACGGTAGGCGTGACGATGTCGTTAACGCTGTTTGGAGTGAATTGAACGTCAGTCCCGGAAGCCCCCCAGAATTGGAAGTCAAGGCTGGTCATGGCGAGATTAACGCCGGGCCCAATGGAATCGGCTGGGTTTTGAGGAGCCACAGTGTAGATAAACTCTGCCCACATCTGCCAATCAAAACCTACATAGGAAACATTGCTGAGGACCGGAGAGCCTCCATTAGTGAACGATGTGAAGTTGATCCAGCCTTGACCTACACCCGTATTGGCAACGGTATCCAGAGTGACCAGTGTCGATGCGCTACCACTTAATTGGTCAGCAGTAAAAGTTCCTGGCGCACCTGAAGAGAACACGGTCGGATCAACTGTAAACAGCGGCGCTGCTGATGCCTGAAAGGTGACTCCGAGGCCGAGGATTGCGGCCGCGCTAAACGTCTTAAATGTGTTGAACTGGGTGTTCATGCTCAAATGACCTCTGTGTTATCGCATGGAGAAAAGTGGCTACGACACATGAGAACAAGCATACGCTGTGCCACTTATCATATAAACTATAAAATCAACAACTTAAACCGATGACCCAAGATCCAGAGTTGGCGATGGAGAGCGGATGTAAAATAAACTGACGCCCTCCGCGAGGTTAAGCCATCTGGCAAGGCGATGGTTGTCCAGCTGCAAACCAGCTACTCTCAAATGACGCATACCTAAGTCTCGGCTGAACATGATAACACCCCACCCTCCCCAGAATGTCGGATACTGCTTGCCAGATAACGTGACGGGATATGCCCAGCCATATCAAGCGATTGCGCAACTCAACTCTCGTGAGGGCGTACAGCAGTTCATCGTCCAAGCAAGGCGTGAACGCCGCTCGCTCTACCCCATTTCAAAAGGCCATAACTGGGGCTACGGCTCACGCTCCCCGGTCACCGAGGGCAACACGCTCGTAGACCTCAGCGGTATGAACCGCATCTTCAACGCTGAAGCAATCTCGGTGGACCACCCCATCGCCGTCATCGAGCCGGGCGTCACCCAAGGGCAGCTGCATGATTTCCTTGCCAAGCACTGCCCGGAGCTCACCTTCAACGTGACGGGTGCCGGGCGCGAGACCAGCCTCATCGGCTGCGCCCTAGATCGCGGTGTCGGCTACTTCGGCCCGCGCCGCGAAGACCTGTTCGGCCTCGAGATCGTCACCGGCACCGGTGAGGTTCTAAAGACCGGGTTTCGCCGTCTTGGCGAGGATTCACCGCTCGCCCATCTTCACCCAGATGGCCTTGGCCCCATCCTTGATGGCCTGTTCTACCAGGGGAACTTCGGTATCGTGACCAGCGCCTGCTTCCGGCTTCGCCCAAGGCGGCCGCATGAGGTTGCGGTGTCGCTCTCTCTGCATCGGGAACAAGACCTTGGCGAGTTGATCAACCGCTTGGCGCGGTTGAAACGCGAGGGACTGTTAACTTCAGTGACCCATATCGGCAACCGGGCGCGGAATCATTCGACCCTGACCTATGGGATTGCTCAGTACCTCAAGGACGCCTGTGGGCGCTCGGCGACCCAGGCATTAGCTGAATCCGAGCGCGTGCTGAATTTGATCGCACCCAGTGAGTGGGCATCGCTCGCCGCCGTCACAGGCAATCATGGACAAGTGCGTGCCTCCTTGCGCGAGATCCGCCAGCGCATCGGCAAGCTGGCGCGGGTGATGGTGGTCACCGAGCGCTTGCTCGATGTCGGCTTTGCCGTCACCCACGCGCTGCGCTTCCTGCCGATGGCGCGGGCCAACGCTGCGGCGATCCACGCCATGCGGCCACTGCATCAGCTCGCGCTGGGAACGCCGACCGATCTACCGATCCAGAATCTGATGTGGCAATTCGGGCACCCAAACCTGGATGTCGAGGAATTTGACAACTCAAGATGCGGCGTTCTGTTCATCAGTCCTGCCTTACCCTTGGATGGCACCTTAGTGATGGAGGTGATCGCCGGCATGGAAGCCATCGCCGAGGCGCATGGTCATCGACTCTATATGACGCTCAATATTGAGACCGCTACCTCGTTGGTCGCGGTGATCAATCTGCTGTTTGATCGCAGTGAGGACGAGCAAACGGCGCGCGCGCGCCGCTGCGCCGACGCCCTGCTCGCCTATATTCACGAGCGCGGTTTGTCGCCGTACCGGGCGCGGGTGGATATGATGGATAAGATAGTCTCGGCGGACGACCCTTACTGGCAGACGATACGCAAGCTCAAGCAGGTGTTCGACCCGGACAATATTATTGCGCCGGGTCGCTATAACCTGCCTTAGCTCAGTGCAGGAAGCAAAACGGGAAACAGCTTAGATTGCGCCAATTCGTGCCAAAGAAGCGCCGGGGATTATTCAGCATATCATCGAGCCAGGCAGTGTAGTCGATGCCTTTTGCTGAATTTTCCTCAAAATAATTCGTGGTCGGAAAAGGCGCCAGCTCGGGCGGCGGGTCCAACAGATGAATATGACCCGTACCGGCACCAAGATAATATCTGAAATTGGATAGACCAAAAGCAGTTTCGATCATTGCGCTACGCGCCCTCGGGCTCCAATCGAAAAGTGCAGTGGTAAAAATCTCGTCTTCATTAAATGGAACGTACGGGTCGAATCGACCCTGATCAACTTGTTGCATCGTCAGATATAAGGATGTCTGAATAACATCGAAAGCAGCAGTAGACTGGGAAATTCGTGCGTCCGGATAAGCTTGACCCAAACGCTTGATTCCTTGTACCAATACCTGGTTGGCATCAACGTGCAACGCTGGCTGAATGATCGAATCGATATTTTGGTAAGCATTCCAAACACCTTCGCGCCAGCCATCCTCTGCGTCAGGGTCTGGCTCCCCAAACGCCTTGGCAACAAATCCATCCGTCAAGACACCGTTTGCCGAGTCAATCACGAGGGAATAGCTTGCATCATCGCCAAGCGCGTCATGGATGACGGGAAAATTGATCAGGGCACCATAACCGCCCGCGCTTGAGCCGGCGAGCACGATTCGCTCTAGCATCAGATCTTGCTGCTCCAGCCACTGCAGCACCATGAGTAGGTTATCGAATCCGCGATGGCGAATCGTCCAGTCAAGCCCCTCGTATTCATAAGGCTGGTCATTCGACCCCACATGGACATCGCCAGTGCAGTAGGGGATATAGACCTTTGCGAAACCGGCGTAAGGGTTTGACGGTCGCGTATTAACCAAAAGACCACCAGCACCAGATCCATCCTGATCAGCCGAGTATGCTTCAAGCACAGCGGTTGTTTCGGTTACCACCGGCAGATAAACCGGATTCGAAGAGAGCGGAGAGCCTATGCAGGTCGCCGGGTCCCAGCAAGCACCGCCGCCAGCAAAGTAGATCAGCAGATTCCCGCTGACCGCGCCTGCCATGTCAGCAAAGAACGAGAAGTTGCCGTTAGCTTGACTGGTAGCGCCCCCAACTTGTTGAACAACCTGGTCATTGCCCCCACTGTAGTCCTCGAAGCTCGGGGCCTGCGAACAGGCTGGACTCCTTTCCACCCCTTGTCCATCGTAAAAACGAAAGCCGGCAGGAACATCAATCCGCTGCCAATCGGCACTTATGGGCGCTGACGCACAGAGAGCCCCCAAGGCAAGGAGCCAAGGATAGATCTGAATCGGGGGAATGAAATTCATCAGTGCCTCCGTGGACATGCCGTTATTTTACAGGTAGAGCATGATTTTCTAAGACTCGCTCACCTAGTCTCTTAGGATCAGAATTCGAGCAGCATAGAACAGCAAAACGCCGATTGCCCTTAGTACAGGCAATCGGCAAACTTTGCCTCTAACAGCGATAGCAATAAGAATCAGGCGCGAGCGCGACGCTTCTGCAAAGCGCCAAGTCCGATCAAGCCAGAGGCAAAGAGAATCAGTGTAGCCGGCGTCGGCACTGGCGTTTCAGTGGAGGTCGACTGGAACTCCGGATCACGAATATAGACTGAAAAATTGGAGAGCCCTGCAGATTGGCCACCCTTGTTGATGATCGAATTGCTTGTATTCCAGAAACCACTATAAGCGTATGTTTCTAGCGGATCAAATCCGGGGATACCTGCACCAGCCAAATCTGCTAGGGTGAAGTTATAGATCATAGTATCGTTGGCGGATGAGTCATCATCGTTGCCGTTGCCGTTGCCGTTGCCGTTGCCGTTGCCGTTGCCGTTGCCAGAATTGCCCCCTTTCAAGACAATCGCAATTTGGTCAAAGATCCTTTTATCCCCGATGACAGCTTGAAGGTCTGCTGGAATTTCCGGAGGAGTGTAAGACCAAGTGCCACAAAAAAAGCCCCCATCGTCAGCGGTACAATCGTCGGATCCATTGATGTCGATAAGGTCGTCGAAGCTTGAAAAAAATGATGCAAACGAAAAATCCTCCCCGTTTACGCCATCTTTGATGGTTCCCCATTCGGTTCCCCCACCAACGTCTTGCTTACCAACAAAGATCCAGCCGGGATCTTCAGCGACATCAGGATTACGCAGCGCTTGCAAGTCGTCTTCCTCTACGAACGCCCCAAATTCACCATAGGGCCCGCCATCTACTGCCCAAGTATTTAGATCACCCTGACCTCTAAAACCATTATTGTTACCAAAGTCACCGTGTGAACCCGGGTGCCGGCCTCCTGCAACAATACAGTCGCTGGCAGTTATTTCACCTGGTGGTACTGAATGTAAGGAAGTGCCATCCTGTTTGTTAATTTGGGTAATGCTAACGTCCGATGTGCTGTTGCAAACCCCAGCCTGAACTGCAGAGGCTCCTAACCCAAGGAAAAGTGCGACCGGGATTACTGATGGAGAGTATTTATACATGATTCGTTACTCCTGCTGTCGTGTTGCAAGGCAAAAAAGCTGCGCCGGATATACCAAAGCTTGATGTGCTAATGAATGTGCTAATGAGCAACTTAGCAAATCATCGATGTCTGCCTATAGCCTAGCAGAATTAATGCCAAAATAATTTTATAAATAAAAACAATGCTTTAGAATCTAAACCCACCGGAAACGAGACTTAATGTAAAAATTTTTGACACCAAACCATCACGTTAGTGTACTCAACTGCCTTCAGCATCGCACGCCAAGCGCGAACTTCAACTAAAACGTTGAACACCGACTACAGCCCTGAGCAGGATAAGCAAGAGTCTATTGTCCCGACTTGTGTTATCCGGACACCAAAATGCCTCCGCACACCGGGCGTAAGGGCAACCAGTGTCTGGATTAGTGCTGGCGGAATAATAAGTGGAACACTCAACCATGACGAATAACCAGATTATCTGAAGGGTTAACGAGTAACCGCTCCGACCTTTCCCACCGAAAATTCGGCCCGACAGGAACCGCTCAAGTGGCCAGCCTGGGCAACACAGCCTGAGCATCGTCAGAAATTTTTACAACCACCCTTGCGATTATTAGTACAATCCCGTACAACCTGATGTTGTCGGTTTAGGGGTAGGAACCTGCATATCCGCTGCGGCGATATCGACCCATAACACCCATGCGTCCTGTGTCACGCTTCGCCCTGTAAGCTCCGCAAATGCTGTGTTTGGTGCGGCAAACGCGACACTTTTCCGCCCCTTCAAGAGGTGCTATCTAAGAGACTGTCCTTCCTGGACAGTCTCTTAAGCGCTTATCTCAACGTCTTCTGTGCGATTGGGTATAGGCGTACTGGCCAGTAGCCGCGCAAGATGCGAGTCGCGTTTGCTGGGCCACAGAGGATCGATCGATTCGTCCTCTTAGTCGACATGAGCTGAAGTCCGCGCTCACTTTGAAAACAGGATTTCTCCGCCGCCAAGCAGCTTGAGCAGGATCTCGAGTGTCTGGGTTTTCAACTGATATCGCATGACTTGTTAGGGCTCTGTTTTGTGCCAAGACATTGACAAATCAAACAACCAGGCAAAGCTCGAGGAGCATCATCTTTCCAGTGATCAATGCTCTACTGATCCGAGATGCCACCCTGTCGCAGCGATCAACCGCCAAGCCAGCAGCAACGCTATCGAGGTCAAGCACAGATCCTCTTCGTGCGGGGAACAGACCTGGATCGCGTCAACACGCGACGATCTCGCGGAGTGCTACCGGCTTGTCTACAAGATTTATCTGGACTGCGGTTATACCGATCTGAAACCCGAGCAGATGCGGGTTAATCTCTGGAACGCGCTGCCGGGCACCTTCACGCTCATTGCCAAGAAGGCGGACAAGTTGGCGGGAACCCTGACCTGCGTGATGGACTCGGAAGCCGGCTTGCCCGCGGATGGCTTCTGCAGCGAGGAATTGCAGAAGCTCAGGGAAAGCGGCAGGCGCTTGTGTGAGCTCTCTGGGCTAGCCGTGGACAGGAAACATGCGAACGCCACGACGGTGCTGAGACTTTTTCGCTACGCCTTGACGCTGACGACTGGCTTCATGGAAGGCACCGATTTCATCATTACCGTACACCCAAAGCACGCGCCCTTCTATGAGGATCTCCTACTGTTTGAGAAGCTCAAGGCAAAACAACAATACGCGCATGTCGAGGGCGCTCCCGCTGTTTTGCTAAGGCTTAATCTAGAGACCTTACGCGACCGCTATTATGAAAAGTACGCTGGCCTGCGAGGCAGAAAAGATCTCCATCATTTTTATTTCGTCGAGGATCAAGACAGCATTCTGCAATCGATCCGTAACGGCCTTCAGGAAAGGCAGAGACAGCTGAACGAGCAATCATTGGAACGTTTCTTTTTCTCCGAGAGTCAAGTGCTGACCAACGAAGACGCCTTCAGAACCTTTCGCACGCAATGGGATTCTTGGAACCACAGTAGTACAGGGTCCTGATCGCTTAATCGTTGCCATGTCGGAAATGATCAGTTTTCTTGCCGACGCCCAAGTCGCGCTTGATGCGTGCTCAGTGTCTCGTTCAACTGCCCCAACACCTCGCTGGCAACGGACATAATCGCTTTCGGCCCGAAACCGGCCAAGGTGAGCTCGCGATAGAAGGATTTTGCCACGATCTTGGCAATCCGTGCCGGATCAGGGTTGATCGGCCCGCTACCTCCCGCTTCGCGCGTCTCGAGTACCTGCGCCATCTGTAGGATGCGCGATTCGGAGAGCTTCTCGAGCTGGAACACATGGATGGACTTGCCAACGAACAAGGCGAACAGTTCCAGCAGCTCAAGGTCGGCCTCGCTGAAGCTGTCGCCCTGCAACTGCTTGCTGACGTTGATCACACCCAGCACGTTGTTGGCGGTCGTGATCGGCGCCGACATAAAGGGTTCGTTGATGCGCTCGCGCTGCGCCGCTAGGCTGGCCAAGGGCGAAGCAACGACATCATTGATCAGCAACGCCTTGCGCGTCGAAGCCACTTGCCAGGCGATGCTCGCGTGTGGTTTTGCCGGTACCTGATAGGCAATCGCTGGCAGGTCGCCAAAATGCGAGTACACCTTGAGCTCATGCTCACCTGCTTCGCTGCTGCCAGACAACAGCATCACCGAGCAGCG
>NZ_JAYESN010000060.1:0-27713 GCF_034860625.1 Lamprobacter sp. | reverse complement strand
GCGCATCAGCGCAGGCCTTTTTCCACATCCGATCGCGCTAGGTGCCCGCGCGGCGGCATGGCCTGAGCACGAAGTCGAAGCAGTGCTCGCCGCGCAGATTCGTAGAGAGAGTAACGAGCAGTTGCGGGTAATCGTGAACGACTTAGAGGCGAAGAGGGCAACCTTTGGTCTAGCTGGCACAGGCACATCCGCAGCCTAAAAGACCGCCCAGCCAGATTACAATCGACACTGTCCGCCTGATCGCTTCGACACCGATCAATCATCGGCCAACATCGGCAGGCAACGCGGAGTTTGACGATCTAGGATTCGATGAAAATGACCAGAGGGCAGGACGGCACACTTCGAGAGTCATCGTCAGACAGCCTTCGGTTCTTCTCAGTTTTGCAATAGTCACGCTTTCGTGATGCATGAGCGGCCCCCTTGTATCGCGAGGTTCAAGTGCCGTGCGCAAAATCACGCACGGCTTTGATCATTCTCTGGTCCAGAGTTGCGAAGCTGCAACAGGCACGAGGTGCAACTGCCGCGCCAGTCAGGGTCGTCGTCTTTCCAGGTCTTGTCTTCGGCGATGCTGAGTGTGCGATAGGGCTTGGCTTGGGCCAGTCTCTCGCGCAGGTGGATGGCTTCGCTCATGATCTGCGCCTTCCAGTTCGACCTGCAACGCCTGCTGCGTGCCGCAGGAGGCACCGTTGAACGTCGACAGTCCATTGCGCTCGAGAGCACCACAGTCCACGCTCACGCCCGCGCTGCCCTGCTCACTGTTCACGTGGCGACCTAAACCCGGTGCAACCACTCTACGCTCTTGAGCGTCTCAACGAAGGCGGGCAGCCCAGCCAATGCCGCTGGTCGAGGGTTCCAGTGACGCAGCGTGCTGCGTGCCATGCTGGCGCTGGTGATCACCGCACGTTGACGCTGACCAGCTTGCTGCGCTTTCGCCACCGACTGGCGATGTTTGGCGCGATCCTAACGATCATGGTTTGGCGTTAGACGCCGATCTGCACTAGAGTCAGCAGAGGTAGGTGGCCCCAGTAACGGCTTACCCTCGATCAGTTGGCACGTCCGTCGCGATGCCAGTCGGGCGCTCATGCCCCCCTTTAGGGTGTTTGATCGCCTACTTAAATAGTCGGTGATGGACCCCATCGGTCATCAAAGCCCCTGCACCGCACTCAAAGAAGGAGGTTAGCGTGGCACTCAGGACCGGTCGTTATTGGCGAGACGCCAGACCGGACCCAAGGATGATGCTGCTTCGAAGGGTGGTCTTTGAGGTGGTCTAGGCGGGATTGCTGATCTTTAACTCTTTAAAATTCATGGAGTTAAAATCAAAAATGGCGGAGAGAGAGGGATTCGAACCCTCGATGAGCTATTAACCCATACTCCCTTAGCAGGGGAGCGCCTTCAGCCACTCGGCCATCTCTCCAGACGCGTTGATTGTAGCAAATTTTGAGGCGTTTGCGTCGCCTTAGGGTGTTGTTGGTCGGTTGGCTTTGGCAACGACCCCCAAGCACTTGGGGGCCTTCCTCAGAATGCGTACCGCTGAGGTGTTACGCGATCTTGTAACGCATTGCGCTGAGTTCGACGGGTGCAATGCTGCCAAAGATTTCGATACCGCCCGAAAGTGCCCAAGCTCCAATATCGATAATGGCGTGGGTCATCAGCATGTATCGAGACCTCAGCAGCGTTGCACTAGTCGTCGAGCCCTCGATCGTCTGCTACGTGCTGCTCGTGCATGCCAATCCCTTGTGCTTGTTCGCGCTTGATCCGTTCGTAAATTTCTTCTCGATGCACTGCTACCTCGCGCGGAGCATTCACGCCAATGCGAACCTGATTACCTTTAACGCCAAGCACTGTGACAGTTACTTCGTCACCGATCATCAGGGTTTCGCCTACGCGGCGGGTCAGTATCAACATAGCGGTCTTTCCTTTCTGTCCTTTTCATTAAGTCGAGCCGCGGTTCCCTTTGCATCTTTAGGTCTCGCAGCCTCATTACCAATGCCAAGCATCCAGTTACCGCTGTTGCGGAGCCTAGGCCTGACTTCTTCAAGGCCAAGTTTAGCAGCAGGCCTTAGTGAAATGCATCAATAGTTAACCTAGGGTTTGTCGAGTTGGAAGGCATCGTGCAAGGCGCGGACGCCAAGTTCAAGATATTTCTCGTCGATCACGACCGAGATCTTGATCTCCGAGGTCGAGATCATGCGAATATTGATGCCTTCGTTGGCGAGGGCGGCGAACATGCGGCTAGCAATGCCGGCGTGGGAGCGCATGCCAACACCGACCAGGCTGAGCTTGACGATGCTTTGATCGCCGCTAACCTCACGCGCCGAGAGCTGCTCAGCCGTTTCCTTGAGCACGTGGAGCGCGGTCTCGTAGTCGTTGCGGTTGACGGTGAAGGTGAAGTCCGTCGTTGCCCCATCAGAGCCGACGTTCTGCACAATCATATCCACTTCCACATTGGCCTCTGAGATAGGGCCGAGAATCTTGTGCGCAATACCCGGCTGATCTGGCACCCCCAGCACGGTGAGCTTCGCTTCGTCCTTGGCGAAGGCGATACCGGCAATCTTGGCGTCTTCCACGTTCTCCTCCTCAAGGCTGATCAGCGTGCCCTCTCCGTCTCGAAAACTCGAGAGTACACGCAAGGGGACCTGGTATTTACCAGCGAATTCGACGGCGCGGATCTGCAGCACTTTGGAGCCGAGACTGGCCATCTCGAGCATCTCCTCGAAGGTGATGCGGTCAAGCTTGCGCGCGCGCGGCTCAATGCGTGGATCGGTAGTATAGACGCCATCCACATCGGTATAGATCTGGCATTCGTCGGCCTTGAGCGCAGCGGCCATGGCGACCGCTGAAGTGTCGGAGCCACCACGGCCGAGGGTGGTGATGTTGCCCTCGCGATCGATGCCCTGGAAGCCCGCAACCACCACCACCCGCCCGGCATCAAGATCGCTGCAGACGCGCGCACCATCAATATCGCGAATCCGCGCCTTGTTGTGAGCGCTATCGGTGCGAATCTGCACCTGTGAGCCGGTGTAGGAGCGTGCCGGACAACCGGCAGCCTCCAGCGCCATAGACAGCAACGCGATCGTCACCTGCTCACCGGTCGCGATGAGCACGTCCAGCTCGCGCGGCACCGGCTGCGGCTGTATGGCACGCGCCAGCCCGATCAGGCGATCGGTCTCGCCAGACATCGCTGAAACCACGACGACCACTTGATGACCCTGGTCTCGCGTGCACTTCACACGCTCGGCGACGGCCTGGATGCGCTCCACCGAGCCCACCGAGGTGCCACCATATTTTTGAACGATTAACGACATCGATCGACTCGCGCCCTCACTGCTGCGATTAGCCTAAGTGGCTATCTATTGTCTGCTTCCCGATGATGGCCCATCAGAGATCCGCAAATCGGCAAGACATTGCTGGACCCTTTCTAAACGGCAGATGCTCGCTCTTTCACCCAGCGACCGACCAGATCCAAGGCGGCGGGAATGCCCGCTGGATCGGTACCACCGGCCTGGGCCATATCCGGTCTGCCACCGCCGCGCCCCCCCACCTTCTCAGCGGCTGCCTTGACCAGATCACCGGCCTTGAAGCGGGCCACGAGATCCTTGGTCACGCCCGCAATCAGGTTGACCTTGCCATCACTTTCGGTGGCCAGCAGGACGATCCCGGAGCCGAGCTTGTTCTTCAGTTGATCCAGCGTCTCACGCAGTGATTTCGGATCAATGCCATCAAGCCGCGCCGCAAGCACCTTGACCCCATCGATCTCGATAACAGCGTCGGTCAGCTCGCTGCCGGCAGCACTGGCGAGCTTGGCCTTGAGCTGCTCGAGCTCCTTTTCTAACCGGCGCGAGCGCTCAACCAGAGAGGCCACCTTTTCATCAGCGTCCATCGCTGCGCCCTTGACCAAGGCGGCGATGCGTGCCAAGCGCTCCTCTTCTTCCTCGACCCAGCTCAGGGCCACATTACCAGCAACCGCCTCGATACGGCGCACGCCAGCGCTAATGCCAGACTCTGAGACGATCTTGAACAACCCGATATCCCCCACTGCCCGCACATGGGTGCCACCACAGAGCTCGGTCGAGAAGTCGCCCATCCGCAGCACTCTCACCTGTTCAGCGTACTTCTCGCCGAACAGCGCCATCGCGCCCGAGGCCTTGGCGTCCTCAAGCCCCATGATGCGGGTCTCGACGGTGTGGTTCTCACGCACCTCTTGGTTCACCAAGCGCTCGATCGCGCGCAGTTGCTCGCGGCTGATCGGCTCGAAATGGGTGAAGTCGAAGCGCAATCGCTCGGGGCCGACGAATGAGCCTCGCTGTTGGACGTGATCACCTAAGACTTGACGCAATGCGGCATGCAGCAGATGGGTCGAGGAGTGATGCAGCGCGATCGCACGCCGCCGGTCCCGATCGACGCGGGCATCGATCCGGTCGCCTACCGTCAGCTCACCCTCGAGTAGGCGCCCGATGTGACAGATGACCCCGCCCTGCTTCTGGGTATCCAGGACCTCAAAGCGCGCGGTCTCGGTGCTGAGGGTGCCACGGTCCCCAACCTGGCCGCCGGCCTCCGCGTAGAAGGGGCTGACGTCGAGCACCAACAGCGCTTCCTGTCCGGCTCGAAGGAGGTCGAGCGGTTCGCCATCCAAGTAGCAGCCAATGAGGGTAGCCTGATCGACTAGGCCCTCGTAACCGCTGAAATCCGTCTCGCCTTCGAGATCGAGCTGGATCTCAGCGCCCGCGCCAAAGTGACTCGCCGCCCGCGCCCGCGCTTTCTGCGCCGACATGGCCTGCTCGAAGCCGGCCATATCGAGGGTCAGCCCGCGCTCGCGGGCGATGTCAGCGGTCAGGTCTGCCGGGAAGCCATAGGTGTCGTAGAGGCGAAAGACCGCCTCGCCAGGGATCTCGCTGCCGTTGAGCTGCGCGACCGTCTCATCGAAGATGCGCAACCCTTGCTCTAGGGTGTCGGCAAAGCGTTCTTCTTCGGTGCGCAAGACGCGCTCGACGTGGGCGCGCTTCTCGCGCAACTCCGGATAGGCATCCCCCATCTGCTCGGCCAGCGGTTCGAGGAGGCGCCAGAAGAAGGGTGCTGTCTGCCCGAGCTGATAGCCGTGGCGGATGGCGCGGCGGATAATGCGCCGCTGCACATAGCCGCGGCCCTCGTTGCCGGGCGTCACCCCATCGATGATCAGGAAGGCCGCCGAACGGATATGGTCAGCAATGACGCGCAATGATTTGTTGCCAAGGTCAGCGCAACCGGTGACCCCGGATGCAGCGCGGATCAGCGCCTGGAAGAGGTCGATCTCGTAGTTGCTATGCACCCCTTGCATCACCGCCGCAAGCCGTTCCAGTCCCATCCCGGTGTCGACCGAGGGTCGCGGCAGCGGATGCAGCTCGCCGTTGGCATCGCGATCGAACTGCATGAAGACCAGATTCCAGATCTCGACGTAACGATCGCTGTCTTCATCCGGCGAGCCAGGCGGACCGCCTGGGATCTCCGGGCCGTGATCGTAGAAGATCTCCGAGCAAGGGCCACAAGGCCCGGTCTCGCCCATCGACCAAAAGTTGTCCTTCTCACCACATCGCGAGAAGCGCGCCGGGTCGATGCCGACCTCGTCGAGCCAGATGCGGGCCGCTTCGTCGTCGTCGGTATAGACGGTGATCCAGAGTCGCTCGGCCGGCATTGCGAGCGTCTTGGTGAGGAACTCCCAGGCAAAGCCGATCGCCTCGCGTTTGAAGTAGTCGCCAAAGCTGAAGTTGCCGAGCATCTCGAAGAAGGTGTGATGCCGGGCGGTGTAGCCGACATTCTCCAGGTCGTTGTGCTTGCCGCCCGCGCGAACACAGCGCTGAGAGCTGACGGCACGGCTGTAGGAGCGCTTTTCGCGCCCCAAAAAGGCATCCTTAAACTGCACCATGCCGGCATTGGTGAACAGCAGGGTGGGATCATTCCCAGGCACCAGCGGGCTGCTGTCGACCGGCGTGTGATCGCGCTCGGCGAAGTAGTCGAGAAAGGCCTGACGAAGCTCGGCACTGCTCTTCATAGGTCGCTCTTCATTGTGGGCTCTTCATTGTGGGCTCTGCACAGAGGCCAGAAAACGGGCAATCAGGTGCGATGGGAAGCCACGATATTCGAGGAAGCGGGAGCGCTTGGCCCATTCATGGCGATCATCGATGGGCTCATCGCCAAAGCGCTTACGATAGGCCAGGCTGAGGTATTCGACGAGGGTCTCTTCTTCTAGATCAAGGTAAGGCTGAATCTGCTCGTCCGAAAGCCCTTTTTCGCGCAGCTCGAAGCGGATACGCACTGGGCCAAAGCCCTTACTGAGCCGCTCGGCGACATAAGCGGCGATCAGCCGCTCTTCGCTGAGCAAGTCATTGGCAACCAGCGCATCGAGTACGGTCTCGACCTCGGGGGCAGGATAGCCGCGCTGGCGTAGCTTGCGCGCCAGCTCCAAGCGGCTGTGCTCGCGCGTAGTCAGCAGCTTGAGCGCGCGACTCTGGATCTCGTCGCACAGTGCGCCCGCAGGCAAGGGTGGCGCAGCCGGAGCGGGATCACCCATCGGCCGCAACCTTAGCAGCCTTCGTCTCCTTGGTTTCCTTAGCCTCGGCACCAGCAGTGGCTGCCGACGGCATCGTGGTTTCAGGCTCATTCTCGGCCTGGGCTGGCTTCGGCTTTGGCAGCAAGGCCTCGCGGACCTTGGCATCGATCTCAGCGGCGAGATCCGGATTCTCTTTCAGGAAATTGCGTACATTATCCTTGCCCTGCCCGATCCGATTGCCGTCGTAGCTGTACCAGGCGCCAGACTTATCGATGATGCCAGCACTGACACCGAGATCGACCATCTCGCCCTCGCGCGAGATGCCCTCGCCATAGAGGATATCGAACAGCACCTCGCGGAACGGTGGCGCAACCTTATTCTTGACCACCTTGACGCGGGTCTCGTTGCCAACCACCTCGGCGCCACGCTTGATCGAGCCAATACGGCGGATATCCAAGCGCACCGAGGCATAAAACTTGAGCGCGTTGCCGCCAGAGGTCGTCTCCGGGGAGCCGAACATGACACCAATCTTCATCCGAATCTGATTGATGAAGATGACGATCGCGTTCGAGCGTTTGATGTTCGCGGTCAGCTTACGCAGCGCTTGCGACATCAAACGCGCCTGTAAGCCGACATGGGAGTCGCCCATCTCGCCCTCGATCTCAGCCTTAGGCGTCAAGGCTGCCACCGAGTCGATCACGACCAAGTCGACCGCGCCGGAGCGCACCAGCATGTCCGTGATCTCAAGCGCCTGCTCACCGGTATCCGGCTGCGAGACCAGCAGTTCGTCCATGTTCACGCCGAGCTTTTCGGCGTAGCTAGGGTCGAGCGCATGCTCCGCGTCGACAAAGGCCGCAGTACCGCCAGCGCGCTGAGCTTCGGCCACCGCATGGAGCGTCAAAGTCGTTTTACCAGAAGATTCAGGACCGTAGATCTCAACCACGCGCCCACGCGGCAAGCCGCCGATGCCAAGCGCGATATCCAAGCCCAAGGAGCCGGTGGAGACGGCTTCGATGTTCGGGATGGCGCCGGCATCGCCCATGCGCATCACTGAGCCTTTGCCAAACTGCTTCTCGATCTGGCTCAACGCAGCCGCCAGCGCCTTCTTCCGATTTTCATCCATTGGTCACTCCCCAAGGGGTTAGAGACGCCGCCCTGACCTGGTCGACGCGCTGAGATTAGAAGATTATCCCATTACAGTGCACCGGATGCGACACCCGGTGAAATCATCGATACCGAATCCCTTGGAGCCATCGACACTTAACCCGCAGCCCAGTCCGCGATGAGCACCCGTAGCGCATGAACGACCGACTGCCGACGCACCTGGTCGCGATCGCCGGCGAATAGGTATGTGTCGGACGCGATACGCCCAGTCCGCGCCCAACCGATGCAGACGCGACCAACCGGCTTCGACGGCGTGCCGCCACCGGGGCCGGCGATGCCGCTAACGGCAACAGCCAGCGTCGCCCGACTCTGCGCGAGGGCGCCAACCGCCATCTCGCGGACCACCGGCTCGCTAACGGCGCCATGACGCGCCAAGGTCTCGGCACCAACGCCCAGCATGTCCTGCTTCGCCTCGTTACTGTAGGTCACGAATCCACGCTCAAACCAGGCGCTGCTGCCAGCGACATCGGTCATACACTTGGCAATCCAACCACCGGTGCAAGACTCGGCCGTCACCAGCCGATCGGCATGCGCCTGGAGACGGCGACCAAGCTCAGCGGCCAGGCCATCGAGATCTGGAATCATCAGGTCTGTCATTTGTCGCTGCGCCATTTGCCACCAAATTCTAGGATGAAGGGCAGCGGCCCCCGTTCACAACCTTAGGTTCACAAACTTAGGAATCAGCCATGTCAGATGAAAACATCTTGTGCGAGCACAATCCACCACCGGCCAAGCTCGAGGTCCTCGGTATTGAAGGCTGGCCGGTCTGGAAGAAAGAGCCCTCCGCCTTCGACTGGACCTATCACCAGCGCGAAACCTGCTATGTGGTTCGCGGCACCTTCAGTGTGACCCCGGAAGGCGGCGAGCCCCAGCACTTTAAGCGCGGCGACCTGATCACCTTCCCTGCCGGCATGAACTGCCACTGGGAGATCACCACGCCGGTCGAGAAACACTATCGGCTCGATTAACCCGTTCCAGGTTCTGCTCCGGGTTCCGCTTCAGGATCAACCGATTAACCTGCTCCAAACAGAGGGCTAATCGTTCATGCTGCCGGCTTGATAGCCCGCCAGGTCCATCGTGACATAGCGAAAGCCAAAACGTTGAATGCCCTCGATGACCCTGCCGGCATCGGTGAGCAAACGCTCGCGTTGCACCGGCGCGACCTCAATGCGGGCGAGTTCGCCATGACAACGAACCCGCACCCAGGTGTAGCCCAGATCAAGGAGAAAGCGCTCTGCCTCCTCGATACGCTGCAGTTGATCCATCGTGAAGCGAACATTAAAACCGATGCGGGTCAGCAGACAGGCGTTGGTGGGCTTATACCAGGTTGGCAGATCCATCTCACGAGCGAGCTGCCGCACCGCAGCCTTGTCGATGCCAAGCTCGATAAAAGGACTGCGGATGCCAAGCTCGCGCAGGGCGCGCAGGCCGGGGCGCTGCTCATCGGCGTCGTCCCTGTTGCTGCCGTCGATCAGCGTCGAAAAGCCATATTCTGCGGCGCTCTGCATGAGCTGCCGATACATCGCGCGTTTACAACGATAACAGCGATCGGTCGGGTTGACGTCCATCCCCTCGGGCATCGTCATCTCGACCAGCTCGTGGCGGACGTCGAGCTTGTCAGCCAATGCAACCGCATCGCCAATCTCTTGCCGCATCATATAAGGCGTGACCGCAGTGAACGCGATCACCTGCTCGCGGCCAAGATGCTTGCGCAGGAGCGCCAGCATCAGGGTACTGTCGGCGCCTCCCGAGAAGGCAACAGCCGCGGTTCCCAGCGCCGCGACCTGCTCGATCAGCGCACCATGGCCATACTCCATCGCGCTCCTCCGTATCGAATCTTAGAATCGTTATCCGTCTGGACCAGACTCGTCGGCCTGGGCTCATGCTCTGCCTACGGGGACTGGAGTATACGCTGGGCTTCCCTGCGGTCACAGTCCGGCGCTGATTTGGCAGATGGATGGAAGACAGGTCACAATGATTGGCTCCGGCCTGACCTGCATCGGACAGCGCCGGCCTAAGACAGGCCCGCTCACCATGGCTGGGCTGACGACAATTAACCATAGACCGAGGCCGCCGCCTGGGGCTCGGGTTTGAGGGGAGATTTCCTACTGATGCGTTCCAATCCGTTGCTGATCCTGCCGTTCTTGGCCTTGTTCCTGGCACTGACCGCGCTTGGCGCGAGTGCTCAGACCTTAAGCATCTCAGACACCGTACTCAAGATGCCGCTGGCTGATGATGTGTCCATGGACGATGCCATCGATTCCATGAGGCTCCGCGCCAACTCGTTGAATTTCAAGCTCGTCGCACATCTGCCATTGTCTCAAGAACTGGCGGCAATGGAGGTCGAGTCGGGGCGCATCGAGATCTTCCAGTTCTGCGATGCCCGTATCGCCAACGAAATGCTGCAGTTCAACCCAGACTTCGCCGCCTACCTGCCTTGCCGCATCGCGCTGATCGAAGACACCGACGGCAAGGCCTGGCTGGTGACCCTGGATCTGGGCAAGATCATCCCGGGCGCCAATCTGCCGCCGGAGCTGATGGAAAAGGCCGAACTGGTGCGTGACAACATCGAGTCGATCATGACCGCGGGCGCCAACGGCGACCTGTAACCGCTTGATAACCGACTGATAACCGCCTGATAACCACCTGATCAGCATCCAGTCGGTGCCGGTCCTCGGCACTTGCTGGATGCGGCGGCGACGAAACCGAGCGCCGCAAACCCTGCCGCGACGCTGTAGGTCCAGCTGGCACCCACGGCTGACCAAAGCAGTCCGCTGGTCAGACTACCGAGCGCACCGCCGACCCCAAAGCTGATGCTGTTATAGAGGGCTTGGCCGCGGGCCTGGGTCACGCCCGGGAAATAGCGATGGGTCAAATGGATCGCCGAGGCGTGAAAGACGCCAAAGCTGGCGGCGTGGAGCGCCTGAGCGGCAATCTGCAGCGCCAGGATGTCGACGAACAGACCAATCAGCAGCCAGCGCAGCACCGCCAGCGCCAGACTCCACAGGATCAGCGCGCGCGCACTGAACCGCTCCAACAACCGGTGCATGCGCAAGAAGACCAACACCTCGATCCCCACACCGAAGGCCCAGAGCGCGCCGACGGCACTTTCTGAATAGCCTTCAGCCTCGAGATAGATCGAATAGAAGGCGTAATAGGCCCCATGGCTCGCCTGCATCAACAGGCAAGCGGCGAGAAAGAACAGCACCTCGCGCTGCCCGACCAGGCGCCGCAAGGAAAGAGGCTCAGCGGCGACATGGGCGTGTGGGCAATCCGGCACCAGCAAGACGCTGAGCAGGATGCCGCCGAACAGCAGCAGCACCGCGATCGGCACCACGCCAGAGCCTGCCTGCTGCTGCCACCAGCCAACCGCCAGCACGACGACAATAAAGCCGATGCTGCCCCAGACCCGCACCTGCGCATAACGGCTGACCCGTGTGCCGAGGTGGTTGAAGGTCACGGCCTCAATGAGTGGCAGCGGCCCGTTCCAGAAGAAGCTCCAGATCGCCATGGCCAACGCCATGGGCCAAAAGCCGTCAGCCCAGAACCCCGCGGTGAAGCTCAGGAGTGCGAGGAGCGCGCCAAGGCGCACGATGAGCATGCGCTGACCACGCCAATCGGCCAGGGTGCCGAAGAGGTTGGGCGCGACGATCTTGGTGCCCATCAGGATCGCCATGAGCACGCCGATGGCAACCGGCTCAAACCCGCGATCGAGCAGATAGGGCCCCCAGAACGGGACCAGGGCGCCGAGTGAGGCGAAATGGAAGAAGTAGTAGCTCGACAGACGCGCGTAAGGCATCGGCTCAGCCAGACGCGAAGGCCGGTTTATGGCGCTTGCGCGGGGATCGGCGCCAGCGGCGGAACCACTTGGGCGTTCTGTGCGCGATGCCGCAGCAGATGGTCGGCCAGCACCAGCGCCAGCATCGCCTCGGCGATCGGCGTCGCTCGGATACCCACGCAGGGATCATGCCGCCCCTTGGTGATGACCTCCGCAGCGGCGCCGGTGATGTCGACCGTGCGACCCGCTAGGCGGATGCTCGAGGTTGGCTTCAGGGCAAGGCGCGCGACGATGTCCTGCCCGGTCGAGATACCGCCGAGCACGCCGCCGGCGTTGTTGGAGAGGAAACCGGCCGGGGTCATCTCGTCGCGGTGCTCGGTGCCACGCTGGGCGATACTCGCGAAGCCGGCGCCAATCTCAACCCCTTTAACGGCGTTGATGCTCATCAGCGCATGGGCGATATCGGCATCGAGGCGGTCGAAGATCGGCTCGCCCAGGCCGGGCGGCAGACCGGTGGCGATGACGCTGACCTCAGCGCCGATCGAATCGCCGGACTTCCTCAGCTCATCCATGTAGGCCTCGAGCTGCGCAACCTCGGCCGCGCCGCCGCAGAAGAACGGATTCTGCTCGACCTGCCCCCAGGAGAAGGCCGCATCCCCTGGCACCGGCAGCTTGATCGGCCCGAGCTGCGAGAGAAACCCGCGCACCTCGATCTGCGCCAAGCGCCGCAATGCAACCTTGGCAACCCCGCCAGCGGCGACTCGGATCGCCGTCTCACGCGCCGATGAGCGCCCACCACCGCGATAGTCACGCCGGCCATATTTCATCGTGTAGCTATAATCGGCATGACCCGGCCGAAACTGCGCTGCGATCTCGGAGTAGTCCTTGGAGCGCTGGTCCTGGTTCTCGATCAGCAGGCCAATCGGCGCACCGGTCGTCTCGCCTTCGAAGACGCCAGAAAGGATGCGCACCTGATCCGACTCACGCCGCTGCGTGGTGTGGCGCGACTTGCCGGGTGCGCGGCGATCCAGATCGCCTTGCAGATCGGCCTCGCTCAGCGGCAACCCAGGCGGACAGCCATCGACGATGCCGCCGATCGCCGGGCCGTGGCTCTCGCCGAAACTGGTGACGACGAACGAGCGCCCGAAGCTATTTCCTGACACGGTGATTGAGCGCCTGTGGACGATTGGACGATTGGACGCTTAGTAAGCGGGCGGCTGGACCATGTCCTCATTGGTCAACCAGGCATTGCCCTTGGCCAGCACGTCACGCGTTAGGGTACTCGTGGCCTGATGCAGCCGAATGCCGTTTAGAATGTAATTGTAGCGGGCAGCGAGATACTGGAACTCAGCCTCGAAGAGATTCCGTTGGGCGTTGAGTACATCCACCTGGGTCCGTGTGCCAACCTCGAGGCCCGCCTCGGTGGATTCCAAGGAGCTGCGCGCCGAGACAATGGCAGCCTGCCTTGCCTTAACGTCACTGATGCTCGAGAGGATACCGCGGAAGGCGTCCTTGACCTGATTCGTGACCCCGCGACGCTGTTGGTCGAGCCGATCCTGCGCGGCGCGGAATTGGTGTCCGGCCTGGCGCGTCGACGAGGCCACGGCGCCGCCCTGATAGAGTGGGATGTTCACATTGAGGCCAATAAAGCTAGTGTCCGTGTCCGTGCCGAACTCCGCGCCGGTGCGCGACAGGTCATATCCGGCCTGCATGTTGACGCTTGGATAATAGCCGGAGCGCTGGATCTCGATATCCTTTCGCGCGGCCTCGGCGGCCGCCTTGGCTGCAGCGATATCGAAGTTATTAGCGAGCGCGGTCTCGGCCCAGACATTGATGTCATTGGGCTCTGGCGGGGTCAGCGGGAGCCGCTCGCCAAGACGCGCCAGGGGCACCTGCACAGGGCCGACGATGCGGCGCAGAGCTTCCCAGGCATTGTTGAGATTGTTCTCGGCAGTGATCAGGTTGGCGCGCGAGCGGTCGAAGGCGGCCTGGTTGTCGTTAACATCCGTGATTGCCACCAGACCAACCTCGAAGCGCTGCTTGGACTGCTCCAACTGACGCTCATCAGCGGCGACCAGAGCCTGTTGCACCCGAACCTGATCGGAGGCCTCGAGAACCCCAAAGTAGGCTTCGGTGGTGCGCACCATCAGGTCGATCTCGGCACTCTGGTACTGCGCTTCGGCCTGGGCAATGGTGTCGTCGGACTGGCTGAGGCGCATCCAATCGCCACGGTTATAGACTGACTGTGTGACGACCGCGGAGAGATTGGTGCGGTCGAAGGTATCACTCCGGTCAAAACTTCCCTGTGTCGGGTTGCTGCCGCGCGACTCAACACTGTTGTACTCGGCACTCCCAGAGATACCGAAGTTCGGCAGCAACAATGCCTTGGCTTGCGGCTTGGCCTCGCGAGTCGCGTAAAAGCTCTGCTCGGCCTCGCGCAGTGCCGGGTCACTTTTGACGGCCAAGTCATAGATCTGCAAAAGATCCTCGGCGTGGGCTGGCGCAGCCCAAAACACCGCAGGGAGCGCAAGCGTGCAAAGCAGCGCGAGAGGGCGGCGGGCCCTGCTGAGCGGTTTCTTCATTGTCGTCAGTCGTATCCGGTGGATGCAGGCAGGTGGCCTCGGCGATGACTCGGCCACGCAATTCCGACAGTATAGGCGAGCGACCCGATCGGCCACAATCTCAGGGGCTCCTCAGAAGGCGTCAACGGAGGCCACTGCAAGCAGACCCTCATGGATTTCGTCATGAACCACGGCAGCATCAACAACAGCGACTTCCGGCCACCCTGGTGGCTGAAGAACCCGCATCTGCAAACACTCTGGCCTAAACTGCTGATGCAGCTTCGCCGCCCAGGCCGCGCCGGGAAACAGCCGCAGACACCGCTTGAGCGGCGTCGCATTGAGCTGTCTGATGGAGACTTCATCGACCTCTCCCTCAGCGCTGGATCTCAGGGGCCGCGTGTGCTGATCATCCATGGGCTCGAAGGTGGGCTCGATTCGCACTACGCCGGCAGCCTGGTCGATCGGCTCGCGCGCGACGGCTTCCAACCCATCTTCATGCATCTGCGCGGCGCCAGCGGCGAGCCGAACCGCCTTGCACGCTCTTACCATTCCGGGGCCACCGAGGATTTGCGCGCGGTGCTCGAAGCCTTGGCCGAGGACCCGGAAGGCCCCGCGACGGCGGCGATCGGCTTTTCGCTCGGTGGCAATCTGCTGCTCAAGTATCTGGGCGAGTGCGGGAACCAGGGCCAAGGCGAATGGGGCGCTCCGCTGCTCGAGCGCGCCGTCGCGGTCTCGGTTCCCTTCGTGCTGCGCGACGCCATGCTGCGGCTCGAGCTCGGCTTCGCCCGGCTCTACCGCGGTTATCTCGTCAGCCGCCTCAAGGCGGCCTACCGGCAAAAGTTTGCGCAACGACCGGCACCACTGAGCGTCGACCTCAGTCAGATCAAAGGCTTCAACCAGTTCGACGATCAGATTACCGCGCCGCTGAACGGCTTTGCCGGGGTCTTTGATTACTATCAGCGGGCCAGCTGCCGCGGTTATCTGCGCCCGATCCGTACCCCCACGCTGATCATCCATGCCGCGGATGATCCCTTCATGTTCCCGAGCACCATCCCTTTCGAGCATGAGCTCGGTCCCGGCATCCAGCTTGAGCTGGCAAGGCATGGCGGCCATGTCGGTTTCATCGCGGCCCGGGGTCCGGGGTTTTCATCCGACTGGCTTGAGTCGAGGATTCTGCGCGCCCTATCAGCATGCGATTAGGCCAACAAAGCATCGCGATGCGCTACTAGCACGAACGGCTATCGCCGCCGCGGTTGCGCGCCCGGTCGCCGACAGTCAGCGCGCATCGATTCAGGCAGAATGTAGGGCATGAGCCCTGCACCCCGACGAGACAACAGCCCCCTGCCTCAACTCAGTCGCTGAACCGCCATTGAAATTGCTGGACTTGTCCAGATTTCCTGCCGGCAGTTGGTCGACATCGATAAGACACCCTAGCTATGCGAAAGAACATCGCCGTCATCGGCAGCGGAATTGCCGGTCTCGCCTCGGCCTGGCTCCTCGGCCGGGAGCACCAGGTCACCCTGATTGAGCAAAACAGCTATATCGGCGGCCATACCCATACCATCGACGTCGACGAAGCCGGCCAAACCCTCGCGGTCGACACCGGCTTCATCGTCTACAACATCGCCAACTATCCGCTCCTGACCCGGTTGTTCGAGGTCCTCGGTGTCGCCACGCGCGAGAGCGATATGTCGTTCTCGGCCTCGATCGGCCCTGGTGAGATCGAATATTCCGGCGACAGCCTCAATAGCCTGTTCGCACAACGACGCAACCTGCTCAGCCCCGGCTTCCTGCGCATGGTCGCCGATCTGGTCCGCTTCAATCGGCGCTGCAAGGCCATGCTGCGCTGCGATGGCTTCGACGGACTGAGCGTCGGCGCGCTGCTCGAGCGCGAGCGCATGAGCGACCGTTTCCGCGATCATTTTCTACTGCCAATGGCCGCCGCGATTTGGTCCTGCCCCACCCGGACCATGCTCGATTTCCCGGCCGAGAGCCTGGCGCGCTTCTTCAATAATCACGGGCTGCTGAACCTGATCGATCGTCCGCTCTGGCGCTCGGTCAGCGGCGGTAGCGCCCGCTATGTCGAGCGCTTCCTCGAGGAGATCGGCCGTGAGCAGGTGCGGCTCGATGCCGCCCAGGCGGTCCGGCGCACCGCGCAAGGCGTCGAGGTCACCCTGGTCTCGGGCGAGCGTCCCCGCTTCGACGAGGTCGTGCTCGCCTGTCATGCCGATCAGGCGCTCGCCCTTCTGGACCAGCCAAGCGCTGCCGAGCAGGAGCTGTTGAGCCACTTCCGCTACCAGCCGAACCGCACCTATCTGCATACCGACATCAGCTTGATGCCGCAGCGCCGGCAGGTCTGGTCCTCCTGGAACTACCTCTCTCAGCTGACGCAGGACGGTACCTGCGCGGTCTCGGTGACCTACTGGATGAATCGATTACAGGGGCTGAAGACCGACAAGGACTATCTGGTCTCGCTGAATCCGCTGCGCCCACCGGCCGAGGAGCGCATCATCGCCGAGATGGTCTACGACCATCCGATCTTCGATCAGGCCGCGATGGATGCCCAGCCGCGGCTGTCTAAGCTGCAGGGTCAGGACCGGATCTGGTTCTGCGGAAGCTACTTCGGCTATGGCTTCCATGAGGATGCCCTAGCTTCCGCGGTGGCGATGGCCGACCGCTTTGGCATCGATACCTCGATCCTGACGGCAGCCGGCTCAACACCATCCCCCGATCTGTCACCTGCGACTGGCCCATCACAGGCGTCTGGGCATCGCGCGAGCGCACCCGCATGAGCGAGCATCCACATCGCATCTACTTCACCAAGGTGATGCACCGGCGCCTGTTCCCGGTGCAGTATCGCTTCACCTACAAGGTCTTCAGCCTGCTGCTCGACCTGGATGCCCTGGACCAGTTACCGTCGCTGCTGCGCACCCGCAAGGGCTTTGGCCTGTTTCGCTTCGCGCTTGAGGATCACGGACCCCGTGATGGCTCGCCGCTGCGGCCATGGGCGGATCAACTGCTACGCGAGCAGGGTATTGATCTCGACGGAGGGCGTATCCGTCTGCTCTGTATGCCGCGGGTGCTCGGCTACGGATTCAACCCCTTGAGCCTCTGGTACTGCGAGCATGCCGACGGTCAGCTGCGCGCGGTGCTGGCCGAGGTCAGTAACACCTTCGGCGAATCCCACTTCTATCTGCTGGCCAACGGCGGCGAGCCACTGGCCTGGCCAGTGCGCGACAAGGCCTCGAAATGCTTCTATGTCTCGCCCTTAATGGAGGTGGCGGGCGAATACCGGTTCCGGCTCGCCGAGCCCAGTGAGACGGTCGGCGTCTTTATCCGCCAATTCCACAAGGATGGCCGACTGGAGCTGGTCGCGACCCAATCCGGCGCCGGTGAGCCCCTCTCCAATCGCGCCCTCTGGCGGGCGTTCCGGCGCACCCCGTTGATGAGCTTCAAGGTGATGGTCGCCATCCACTGGCAAGCCTTGAAGATCTGGCTGCGCGGTGCGCGCTATGTTCCGAAACCTGACTCTGCCCACCCAAAGGTGACCTGATGGCAAGCGACAAGACCGCTGAGGCCGCCCTGCCCCGACTCCAGCAGCCGCTGTTTGGCCCGATTTTTCAGACCCTGCTCAAACCGGTCATCTGGCCGATCACGCAGTTGTTCGATCGCATCGCTGCCGGCCAACTGCGGCTTCGCCTCGGCGGTCGCAGTTATCTGTTAGAAAGCGATCGCGATGGACCCCAGGCGGAGATCGATATCCGTCGTCCGCTACGGATGGCGCGACGGTTGGCCACCAAGGGTCATCTCGGGCTGGGCGAGAGTTGGATGGCGGGCGATTGGGACAGCCCGGACCCAACCGCCCTGTTGCACCTGCTTGCGGTGAATGAGCACCGTTGGCGCGAGCGCCAGCGGGGTGGTCCGCTGCATCAGCTACTGTCGCCGCGGCGCCATCAGCGACGCAGCAATACCCGCACGGGCAGCCGGCGCAACATTGCCTATCACTATGACCTAGGCAACGATTTCTACCAGCTTTGGCTCGATCCGAGCATGACCTACTCCAGCGCTGTCTATGCGGAGCCGGCCCTAGAGCAGGCACTACAGCGATCCGCGCAGCCAGCGCCCGCGACAACAGAGGACGCATTCACTGGCGCCAACCCAGCGGCTGTGCAAGCTGCCGATATCCCGGCGGCCTTCCAAACCAGCCTGCTGAGCAATGATGATGAGGATCAGGCGCTGATTCAGGCGCAGCAGATCAAGTATCAACGCCTGCTCGCCATGCTGGATGCCAAGCCCGGTCAGCACCTGCTGGAGATCGGCTGCGGCTGGGGCGCGATGGCCGAAGCAGCCGCCGAGCGCGGGCTCAGGCTGACCGGGATCACGCTCTCAGAGGAGCAGTTGGCTTGGGCTCGGGCGCGCTTCCAGGGCAGTGCGCTTGGCTCGCAAATCGCACTCCGACTGCAGGATTATCGCGATGTGACCGAAACCTTCGATCACATCGTCTCAATCGAGATGTTTGAGGCGGTCGGCGAGGATTACTGGCCAACCTACATGGAGACCCTGCGGGAGCGTCTGCGCCCTGGCGGCACAGCGGCGCTGCAGGTCATCACGATCGCCGATGACATCTTTGATGATTACAAGGCGAGCCCGGATTTCATCCAGCACTACATCTTCCCGGGCGGCATGCTGCCGACGGTCGACCGCTTCGACGCTGCGGCCCAGGCGGCCGGACTTGAGATCACTGAGCGCGGTTTCTACGGCAAAGACTATGCGCGCACACTGCGGACCTGGCATCGACGCTTCCTCGAGCGCCAGACCGAGGTACGTGCCTTAGGCTATGACGAGCGCTTCCTGCGCATGTGGCGCTATTATCTCTCGTACTGCGAAGCTGGATTCCTGGACGACCGCATCGATGTGATGCAGGTCGCGCTGCAGCATCGGGCCACCCTCTGAGCCCCCCCCGAGAGGCCTCAACTTGGCGGCCGAGCACTGGGCGTGACACGATGGATGAGCCGCCCGATTTCGGTCAGTAGGTCGTCGCTTGCCTTTTGCAGGATCTTCAGACTCTCTGCGGTTGGCTCAATCTCGCCGCAACGGATGCGGCTGAGCAGATCGGCCGCTACCGCCTGCATGCGCTCGTATTTGACTCCGATGGGCTGAAACTCGGCAAAGGTCTTGTAGCGGCGACGGCCAGGGCCGGCATACCAGCGACCGAAATCCCGATCATCAGGCCTGAGGTTGGCAAGTTGGTCGGCCTCTGCTTGCTCCAGCTGCTTGAGGAAACCATGCAGCCAGTGCCGATGGTTCTGAGCCGCGAGCATCAATGGCAGGTCGTCGCGCGCTTGCGTGATCTCGAGGTCGCTCCAAACATCCTCGGCCGACCAGCGAGAAACCCAATCCGGCAGCTCCGCAGCGGGCATCGGCCGCGCGATCCCGTAGCCCTGACCAAAACGGCAACCAAGCCAGGTCAACATCGCCGCATGCGCCAGAGTCTCGACCCCTTCCGCGATCACCGGACGGTTGAACGCATGGGACAGCTGGACGACGCTTTCAACGATCTCTTTGTCGCCCGGGTCATGCAGCATGTCGCGGACGAAGCTTTGGTCAATCTTCAGTACATCGACAGGTAAGGCGCGGAAATAGGCCAGCGACGAGTAGCCAGTGCCAAAATCGTCAAGAGCAAAGTGCACACCAAACGCGCGACAGGCGGCCAAGACCCGTTGCGCCTGATCGAAATCGCTGAGCGTAGCCGTTTCCAAAATCTCCAGCTCCAGATCCTCACCGGCGACGTCAGGATGCGCGCGCAGCTGCTCCTCGAGTCGGGAGGCGAAGTCAGGCCGCAACAGGTGGCGAGCACCGATATTCAGACTGACCGCAAAGCGCTGCCACTCGCGCTTCCAGGTCTCGAGCTGTTTCAGCACCTGCTCGATGACCCATTGATCGAGCTTCACCTCAAGCTCGGTCCCCTCGATATCAGGCAAGAAGGCGGCCGGCATCAACAAGCCTTGCTCGGGATGCTGCCAGCGCACCAAGGCCTCCACGCGGATCACCTCGCGGCTGATCATATTGACCTGGGGCTGGAAATGCAGGACCAGCTCATCCTGCTGCAGGGCCAATCCGATCCGCTCGAGCTTCTGCCGACGGGCCTGGAGCAGTTGATCCTGCTGGGCATCGTAGAGATGGTAGGTGTTCTTGCCGCTCTCCTTGGCCTGATACATAGCCTGGTCGGCATGTCGAAGCAGGGTGTCCGGGTCCGCAATGTCTGGAGGGCAAAGGGTGACGCCAATACTGGCAGACAGGCTATGTACCAGATCACCGATCTGGATCGGATCGCGGACGGCCGCTAAGATCCGGGGCAGCAAGTCAAAGCAGTCTTGGGGTTGAGCAAGATTGTTCAACAGCAGGACGAATTCGTCGCCGCCGAGGCGCGCCACCGTATCCTCAGCACGCACCACTTGTCCCAAAGCCTTGGCCACCTTGACCAGGAAGCGATCGCCGACGGCGTGACCGAAACGGTCATTGATCGGCTTGAAACCATCAAGATCGAGATAGCAGACCGCGATCGCACTGCCCTTACGCCGGACCTGGGCGATGGAGAACTCTAGGCGATCGGTGAGCAGACGCCGGTTTGGCAAACTGGTCAGATGATCGTAGTGGGCGATCCGATTCAACTCCGCCTCATGGGCCTTGAACTGACTGATATCGGAAAAGACGCCGATATGGTGTCGTACCTCGCCAGTCGCATCACGCACCACTGAGATCGAGAGCAGTTCGGGGTAAACCTCAGTATCCTTTCGCCGGTTCCAGATCTCACCTTGCCAAAACCCATCGTCACAGATTGCCGCCCACATCCGTTGATAGAACTTGGCATCATGCCGACCCGAGGCCAGGATCTTGGGATCACGACCCAGCAGTTCCTCTTTTCCATAGCCGGTGATCCGGGTAAAGCTGGGGTTGGCATCGACGATCCGATTCTCGGCATCGGTAATCACGATCCCCTCGAGACTGTGCGCAAAGACACTGGCCGCGAGCCGCAGTTGAGTCTCCGCATGTTTGCGCTCGGTAACATTGTGAATGTAGCCATGCCAGAGCACGCTGCCATCGGGCTGGCCCTGCGGCGAGGCCTCGCCTTCCACCCATTGGGTTCGCCCATCAGGGAATCTCACCCGATAGGTTTCTCGCCAGATGGTCCGCTCAATGGCGGAACGCTCGATCGACACCTGGATTCGCTCAAGATCATCGGGGTGGAGCACGGCGAACACTGGGCTGGCGTCCTCGGCGACGGTCGCGGCATCCATGCCGTAGATCGCCTTTACGCCCTGACTGGCGTAGGGGAAGGCGCTGCGCCCATCGGGCCAACGTTGATACTGATAGACCATGCCCGGCACATGGGCGGCGATCTTCTCAATGCGCTCATGCAGCTCGTGGATGCGGTCGCGCTCGCGTTTCAATGCCTCGAGCGTCTGCAGCTGACTCCCGATATTACGGGCGATGCCGAGCACCCCGATGAGCTGTCCCTCGGCATCGAACATCGGGGTCTTGATCGTCTCAACCTGTTCCTGATGCCCATCATCAGCAAAGGTCAGGGTCTCTTGATTGACGGTTAAGCCACCGGAAGTGATCGCCTTGAGATCATGTTGGCGAAAGGCTGCAGCCTCTGCGGCAGACAGAAAATCCGCATCACGCCGGCCTTTGATCTCAGCCTCGGTCGCGCCGAAAAAACGCTCAAAACGCGGGTTGCAGGCCAGGTAGATCCCTTCTGGGTCCTTGAGCCAGATCAGGTCTGGAATCGTGGCAATCAGCGTCGAGAGGAAACTGCGTGCTTCTCGCAGCCGCGCCTCGCTCTCGCGCAGAGCACGCTCGTCGTCGACCCGCCGCTCTTGCTCACGCAGCAACAAGCCCAGCAGGACTGCGATGGCCGGCAAGACCACCAAAAAGGGCAGTGCGACGTCGGTGAGCACCTGCACCCTGAGCGCAGCAGGCAGGAGAACGGTCCAGCCCAACGCGACCAAATGCAGCGCCAGACCAAAGAGCCACAGGGTCCAAACGGTGATCCGAACCTGACCGGAGCGACGCAGACGATGGAACAGGGCGCCAAAGATGACCGCGGTGACAATGGTCGCAATCCCCATCCAAATCCCTGGACCGCCAAGCCAGCCTCGGTAGAGGGCCGCAATCAGGCCTGAGATCGCCGCGGCGGGCAGACCACCAAACAGCCCAGCGATGCCGATCACGACAGTGCGTCCGTCGAAGATCAAGGGGCCGACCGTCACTGGATAGATCATGCCCAAGAGCGCAGTCAAACCAAACAGCAGGCCGGCCAACACCTGAGTTGAGCGCTGATCGCGGGGCAACCGCGTGATGAATAGACCGTGCGCTAAGGCGAGGGCCAACAGCAGAGTCGCGTTCTGGATAAGCCCATTGAGGACCGTCATACCCATCAACGCCATGCTCTCCTGCCAACCACCCGCTCCCGGCAGCGACCGAGCGAGCCATCAACGACCTTGCGATGAGCCAAACGGCGATCGTTCATCGCATCCACTCTACATCGGGAAACCACCGCCAGGCGGGAAACCTCCGCCCGGAGGCAACCCGCCCATCCCCGGCGGCAGTCGGCCCTGCATCTGCTTCATCATCTTCGCCATGTTGCCACCCTTCATCTTCTTCATCATCTTTTGCATCTGGGTGAACTGCTTCAGCAGCTTGTTCACATCCTGCACCTGGGTGCCGGAACCGATGGCAATGCGCCGCCGCCGCGAGCCCTTGATGATCTGCGGATGCTCACGCTCCATCGGCGTCATCGAGTCGACAATGGCGATCAGCTTCACCATCTCTTTGTCGTTGACCTGGCTCTTCAAGTGCGCCGGCAGCTGACCGGCACCGGGCAGCTTTTCCATCAGACCAGCCATCCCCCCCATCGAGCTCATCTGCTGAAGCTGATCGCGGAAGTCGCTGAGATCAAAACCTTTGCCCTTTTTGATCTTCTTTGCCAGCTTCTCGGCCTTCTCATGGTCGACCTTCTGCTGCATCTCCTCGACCAGCGACACCACATCGCCCATACCAAGGATACGCGAGGCGATGCGATCGGGATGGAAGGGTTCGAGTGCATCGGTCTTCTCGCCGACGCCGAGGAACTTGATCGGCTTGCCGGTGATCTCGCGGATCGAGAGCGCGGCACCACCGCGGGCATCGCCATCGGTCTTGGTCAGCACCACACCGGTGAGCGGTAGCGCATCGTGAAAGGCGCGCGCGGTCTTGGCCGCATCCTGGCCGGTCATGCTGTCGACCACGAACAGCGTCTCGACCGGCGTCACCGCCGCATGTAGATCCTTGATCTCCTGCATCATTCGCTCATCGATCGCGAGCCGCCCAGCGCTGTCGACGATGAGCACGTCCAGGCCCTGACGGCGCGCGGCCTCGAGCGCTGCCTTGGCAATCTCGACGGGCGGCTGCTGCGGGGTGCTGGGGAAGAAGACGGCATCGACCTCGGCGGCGACGGTGCGCAGTTGCTCGATGGCGGCAGGCCGATAGATGTCGCAGCTCACGACCATCACGCGCTTCTTCTGGCGCTCCTTGAGGTAACGTGCCAGCTTCGCGGCGCTGGTGGTCTTTCCCGAGCCCTGCAGGCCGGCAAGCAAGATCACCGCGGGCGGCTGCTGGCGCAGGTCGAGGCTTTCATTGGCCTCGCCCATCAGACTGACCAGCTCGTCGTTGACGATCTTGATCAGCACCTGCCCGGGCGTGAGACTCTTGGTCACCTCGGCGCCCAAGGCCTTCTCGCGCACCCGGTCGATAAAGCCGCGCACCACGGGCAAGGCCACATCGGCCTCGAGCAGGGCCATGCGCACCTCGCGCAGGGTCTCCTTGATATTATCCTCAGTGAGCCGGGCCTGACCGCGCAGGCCCTTCAGTACTTCACCGAAGCGATCCTGAAGATTGTCGAACATAGGGCTCTCGATCGATTCTGTTAGACGATAAACTCGCGATACACTTGTCGACAAACTTGTCGACAAACCGGTTTGGCGTTATTGGCGAAGGCCGCGTTCCTTCACCCCATGCACTGGAAACGGGCCAGCGCTGCCAGCGGGCTGCCGACAGCCGTTTCTTAACCTACGTCAAAGCAGCGCGATTGAGTCGCCACAAAGCAGTGGTTGTCGTGCTGACTAACATTTGCAGTCCGTCTTGCTTATGCGATGATCGCAGACTATGAACAACGTCGTCATCTCGATCGCGACCCTGATCGCCTACTTCGGCTCAGCCATCCTCATCGGCTGGCGCCTGTTCACGCATCAACCGGATTCAAACACGGCCAAGCTGCGCGGCATCACGCTCGGCCTCGCCTACGCCGGGCTGACCCTGCACACCTGGCTGCTATACATCGTCATCTTCAGCCATGACACGCTGAATCTGGCGTTCTTCAATGCCCTGTCTCTGGCGGCCTGGACGGTCGTCGCCTCGCTGCTGCTCTCGAGCCTGACCAAGCCGATCGAAAACCTCGGCCTGGTGGTCCTGCCGCTCGCGGGGGTCACGGTGATGCTGGATATGCTCTACCCGAGCACGCCGTTCCTCGGCGAGTCCACCAGCTGGGTGTTGAAGCTGCATGTACTGCTGTCGATGCTCGCCTATAGCCTGCTCACGCTTGCCAGCGTGCAAGCCGTGCTGCTCTGGATTCAGGACTCCTACCTGCGCGGGCGCAAGCCCGGTGGCTTCGTCCGTGCGCTGCCGCCGCTGATGACGATGGAAGAAGTGATGTTCGAGATGATCGGCATCGGTTTCATCCTGCTCACCCTAGCGCTGCTGAGCGGCTTTGCCTTCCTCGACAACATGTTCGCACAGCATCTGGTGCACAAGACGGTGCTTTCGGTGGTCGCCTGGCTGGTGTTCGGCGGGCTGCTGCTCGGCCGGCGCCTCTGGGGCTGGCGCGGTCGCAAGGCGATCTCCTGGACATTGACCGGATTCGGCATCCTGATCCTGGCCTACTTTGGCTCGAAGCTGGTGTTGGAGCTGATCCTGCATCAACCCGCCTGAGCATCTCCCGCTTCTCCCCTTGGTGAAACCGTTACGGCTGTTTCACTAAGGCCTCGCATGCCAAGGCCCTTGCCGACAGCGCTTGGGCCAGAGGACGCCAGGCCTGACAGATCACGAGACCTCGACTTTGGCCATTTTGGCGGCCTGCCAGGGCGCTAACTGCCTGAAAAACCGTGAGGGCGAAAATTTAGAGGGGGTCGGTAAGCCTGAATCCTCCAAAGTAGACCCCTCGCTGATTTTTTGCCAAACCGCAAGCCCTTGATTATAAAAAGCATGAGGGCTTGGAAAAATGGCCAAAGTCGAGGAGACAACAACAGTCAGCCTCACATCCTTGGCAATGGGATATCGCAATTCGCCCTGACTTGCAGACCACCAGCTTCATGCCCTGCTGTTCTTGTATATTCATTTCTGCCGGGCGATCAGGTCAGATGGCTATCTGTGGTTTTCACCGGCGTCATCGGCTCTCAAGCAGCACCAAGTCTTCCGGCTGATCGATGTCAGCCAGGCTCGCTAATTCTGTCCATGCCAACCCAGCATCGCGCATCCGCTCGCGGGTGATCCGCGCGACCTGTGCTGTGCCCCAAGGCATCTTCGTAAACAACAATGGCAGCGCCGACATGGCCTCTCGGCGCAGGCCAAGCAGCACATAACCGCCATCCTCTGCCGGCCCCAACACCGCCCTCTGCTTGGCCAGCGCCTGCAGCGCTTGCTGCAGATAGCCGGCGTTGAGGTCTGGGCAGTCGGTGCCGATCAGCAGCACCTGCTCTGCCCGCCCAAGAGCGCTCGCAGCGGCGGCCTGCAGTCGGGCACCTAGGTCCGGGCCGCGCTGGGCCTGCAAGCGCAGCGGCAGGCGCGCTGCCAACTGCAGAAACAGCGGATGCGTCGTCTCAGGCGCGCAGCAAAGCTCCACGGGTGCCAGGCGAGCATTGGTGACCCGCTCAAGGGTGTGACACAACAGGGTTTCGGCGAGTCGCGCCGCCCCCTCAGCGCCGAGCGCCGGGATCAGTCGCGTCTTGCACTGGCCAGGCACGGGCGACTTGGCAAAGACCAAGATGCGGGCGTTTGGGAACAACATCCGCTCGGCTTTCCGTCAATCGACCGAAGTCGCAGCCGCCGCGGCAAAGGTGATGAGCCCAAGGGACGACGCCGTGACAAAGTCCAACAAAAAGGTTCCTCCGAGCGTCACGTCCATTTCGGGTTCGGTGCCGCGATGCAAGCCCTAGGCAAGCGCGCCGCCGCAGCTACTGCCCTGCCCCGCGGTGCAGCCGTAACAATGCTCCCCGACCTGGATGGGACGATCCATGAGTCGCTCCGCTGAGGTCAGATCGCGGAGATGCAGGCGCTCGCGCTGGCTCGGGCTCGGGCTCGGGCTCGGGCTCGGGCTCGGGCTCGGGCTCGGGCTGTGATGGTCGCTATCACCTTGGCGCAGTGGCAGATCGAGCATCTGATTGAAATCGCAGTCATAAAGGTAGCCCTGCCAGTCGACGCTGATCAGGTCACGACACATCACCGACTCCAGGTTCGCCGCCTGATGCGCCGACTTCAACAGCCGCAGATAGTCATCGAACTGCCGCGTCGATTGCAACCAGCTGCCGAAACGGCGGATCGGCATATTCGCCAAGGTCAGCAGACGGTTGAAGTCGATCCCATAGCGCGCCTTGAGCTCGCGCTTGTACTCGGTCTCGAGCGCGCACTGGGAAGGCGGCAAGCTGGCACCGGTCGGATTGTAGACCAAGCTGAGCGACAGGCGGCTATCGGAACGACCATAGCCGCGCAGATTCAGCGCACGCAGACCGCGCAGGCTGGAATCAAAGGTGCCAGATCCACGTTGCGCATCGACATTTTCCTGCAGATAGCAGGGCAAGGACGCAATCACCTCGACCTCATGCTCGGCCAAGAAGTCCGCGAGATCCTCCTGCCCCGGTTCCTCCAGGATCGTCAGGTTACAGCGATCCATCACCCGCACACCGAGCTCGCGCGCCGCGACCACCAGCGGACGAAACACCTGGTTCAACTCCGGCGCCCCCCCGGTGATATCCAAAAGCGTCACGCCGCCACGGCGCAGAAAGGCCAGCAGCTCATCGAGCGTCTCCAAGCTCATCTCCTCGGTACGCTTAGGGCCTGCATCCACATGGCAGTGCAGGCACGACTGGTTACACCGATAACCGAGATTCACCTGCAACGTCGTCAGTCGACGGCGCCGAATCGGCGGAAAATCAGAGGGAAAGAGCAGCGGTTTTGAATCCAGCACAAACAGCTCCGAGCGATGGCAAAAGTTGAGAACAGACGACTCACAAGATACGCCGGCAGTGGTAACATTCAACCGCATCGCCGCCCGAGCAGTCACCGTCTCGATCACCAGCAACCAAGGCGATGCCATCAACCACCCTCACATAGGGGCTGTAGCTCAGCTGGGAGAGCGCCGCGTTCGCAATGCGGAGGTCAGGGGTTCGATCCCCCTCAGCTCCACCAACTAAATCAACGACTTAGCAGAATAACCCCCCTAGCTTCCCGCATCTTGCGGGCTTTTTTGTGTCTCATCTGTCCAAGATTGATCGTCCAGATCCTTTGACATCCTGTATGCCCGGGGGGCAACATTTGGGGCAACTCAAGCAACCCGACGAGCAGTTGCCCCCATGCCCCTCTCTGAAGCAAAGGT
>NZ_JAYESN010000059.1:0-28223 GCF_034860625.1 Lamprobacter sp. | reverse complement strand
CCGGCGGTGCCGATGCCGACGTCCAGCATCGCAGCGCCCTCGGGTAGGCGCCTGAGCACCTCCGCGTACCACTGGGAAGTGAGTCTGAGGATCAGTGCGTCGTAGATATAGCTTCGGATCATGGGCTCGAGGTCAACGGCGTCAACAACATCAGGCAGCCGCGCCGAGCACGCCACCAAGACGCGGAAATGGAGCTAATTTTCCTGATTTCAGGGGTCGCGTCGAGGCTGTGTTGGCTGCCATGCCGTTTCCGCTAGGGGCTAGGGGCTAGGGGCTATGGGCTAAGGGCTAAGGGCTAAGGGCTAAGGGCTAAGGGCTAAGGGCTAAGGGCTAAGGGCGACAAGCTGGCATACAAAGTTGCCGCCTTTCAAATTAGTCGCTCACGCCAATGATCACACTTGCCGGCTGAAACAGCGCGCAAGCCCGCGCTTGTTCACTGATCCCAAGCGGCCCCAGAAGCTCGGCATCGATCAGGCCTCGGACCGTAATGCCAGCTTCAAGTGCGATCACCACCTCCGCCGGGCCATCGCTGCGGGTGATGCGCTGAACCTGTCCACAGAGCCGATTGAGACCAGGATTGGAGATGCTGGTGCGGGTGCCTTTACTGGAACTGGAACTGGGGCTGGGGCCGACGCTGGAGCTAGGTCCCGAATGGCTGCCGACCCTGGAGCTAGCACTAGGATTTTCAGGCTCGATGCGCACCGCCACGGCCTTGATCAGCGCCCAGACATGGCGCGCAGGTTTCAGCCCAAGACACTCGACACTCTCATTGGTCACACCAGCACGCACCCGCGCGCCACCCTGAATCGCGATTTCAACCTCGGCATCCACCGGTCGAGCGGTGACTGAGACGATCTGCCCGATGAACTGATTACGGGCGCTGGTGCGCAGTGCCAGCCGTTGCAACATCGCAACAGCGGCCTCCCGATCGCCCAGCGCCGCATTGACGCTCTCTAAGAAACGCCGGTACTCCGCTGAGATGGTCCGATAGGCCGCAATCAGCCGGCGCCCTTCGTCGGTGAGTCGAGCTCCACCCCCACCGCGCCCGCCTGTCGCTGTCGCGACCACCGGCGTTGGCGCCAGATTGTTCATCGCGTCGACCGCATCCCAGGCCGCCTTGTAACTGATCCCCGCTGCCTTGGCGGCCTGGGTAATCGAGCCGCGCTCGCCGATCTGCTCGAGCAGCCCGATCCGCGCCTCGCCCAGGAAGGCGACCTCTCCGACGCTGAGCCAGAGCTCACCGCCAACATTGACCCGCTTCATCGTCCGGGTGGCGACGCGCTATGGACGTTAGACCATGAAGCGACGCCGGAGTAGACCTCGGCGCCGCTCAGAACGCACGCGGATCGGAGCAAATTGAAAGTGATCCTCAGCTGTCGCCGAATCCAAGTACAGATCCATCGGCACATAGTCCCAGCCACGCCGGCGCTCGAACCGGTATAACCGCCTACTAAGCTCGGGACGATCTTGCAGGCGCCTCGAAGTCTCGGCGCTAGTGGAATCTCGAAACGGGCTTCTGGCCGGGTGCCAGACTAACGCCCGGTCTTTAGGTCGTGCTGTTGACGTCGTCATGCTCCCTCCTCACTGTGATCGGCTAAGGGATCGGGGCTTGGTGATCGAACACCGCTCACCTACGACTATAGTCGGTTTGCTGCTGGTCGGCATCGGCTGCTACCTCGGCGCCTGCCACCGGCCCCCGCCGATCGCTCGGCTCGGGCTAACTGGTTGCACCGAAGCGCGTCCTGGGAGGCCACCCGCAACCATGTGACAGGCATCCTTGATCGCGCTTGGCTGACCCAGTCGTGGTGCTGATCGCTCGGCCTGGTCAGATTGGATCAGGCTCGGTGTGCTCCGATCAAACCGCTCAGCAGCAGGTAGAGCAGCAGCGCGTTGAGTAGGTGCCAGAGGAAGTGCAGGCCGAGCGGCATCAGCCCGCAGAGCGCCATGTCGAGGGTGCGGAAGGTCAGCGAGCCAATGAACAGGAGGTAGGCAGCCAGGAGCGTCGGTGAGAGCGGATCAGCGCGGCGGCGCAGGACCCACCAAAACCCGACCAAGAACGCGAGCGCCGGCAGGTAGCCGACCGAGCCATTGAGCAGCTCGGGGCCAGTGATTGCAATCAGCCCGATGCTGAGCACCTGATAGCTGAGCCAGAGCCCCGCCAGCGCCAGCGGCCGCAGCCGGAGCACGCGCCAGCCGAAGCTGAGCAAGTAGAGGTTGATGAAGAGCGTGATCGGGATCACGTCGGCAAGCACCGCCCAACCGGTGGCAAAGCTGTGCCAGAGCGCACTACCGATGCCAATCGCGCCGAGCAACAGGATCAGCAGGCCGAGATCCCAACTGTTGCGCAGCCTCAGATTGGGCTGGGCAACCAGGCGCCGCGCGACCAAGAGTGCGGCAATGATGAAGGCCGCATTGGTCATCAGATTGATCGGCTCGGCAAGCAGTCCGGCAGCGCCGGCGCGCTCGCAATAGATATCAAGCATCGTCATTCCCGCAACAGGAGGTTATTGGTGGCCTTGATCTGGCCCACCAAATAGCGAGAGCGGCCTGAGGGGCCAGCGAGTGGGCGACACTTATGTTCTCAGGTGCCTATGCCCCATGCGAGGGGCATATCGACCAGCTGCATCAGCCCCATCACCTTCTCAACATCGCCTGCTTCTCTTGCCCAGCCGCATAACTCGGAATACCTGCTTACTCCCATCAACGCAGTTGCGCGCGATCGACGGCGTCGTGAGCGTCAACAATCCCGACGACAAGCCACATCTCACGCTGGTCGAATATCGACCCGACAAGGTCGACTCGAAGACCCTTCTCGAGCAAGTCAAGACCGAAGGTGTTCATGCCAAGCTTGTCGGGCTTTAGGCAATCTCTGTCAATCACGCGTCCCCGGCGCCATGAACTCAGGCCCGACGGGATCGGTGACATGCTCCGCGATGATGGCGTCGATGCGCTCGCGTGCGCTGTCATCGAGCTGCCAGCCGTCGATGCTGCTCACCGCGTCGAGCTGCGCCGGGCGTCGAGCACCCCAGAGCGCGACGCTATGCCCGGGCTGATCGAGCAGCCAACGCAGCGCCAGGGCCATGACGTCCTTGCCGGCGTATTCTTGGGCAAAGGCGTCAAGCGCCGAAACTGCAGCAAGATATTGACCGAACCGGGGTTGCTGAAACTTGGGGTCCGACTGTCGCAGGTCATCGCCCTCGAACGCCCGATCCGGGGTCATCCGCCCACTGAGCAGACCACGACAGAGCGCACCATAGGTGACGGTGCCGATGCCGTGCTCGGCGCAATAAGGCAGCACTTCATCGCCCAGCGCGCGCTCGAAGAGATTGTAAGGCGGCTGGTTGGCATGCAAGGGCGCGACGGCACGGAAGGCGTCCATCTGCGTGCTGTCATAGTTCGACACGCCAATCGCTCGAATCTTGCCAGCCTGCAGCAGATCGTCCATCGCCCGCGCGGTTTCGTCGATTGGCGTCTTCGGGTCCGGCCAATGCACCTGGTAAAGATCGATGTGGTCGGTGCGCAGTCGGCGCAATGAATCATTCACTTCGCGCATGATGCGATCGTGCGTCGCCTCGCGCCAGACCTGCTGATGATCATCGGACCAGTTCAACCCGCATTTGGTCGCCAACACGACCTTGTCGCGCAACCCATGGCGCTGCAGGGCGTCACCGACGATCTCTTCGGAGCGGCCCATGCCGTAGACTGCAGCGGTGTCGATGAAGGTGATGCCAAGATCGACGGCATGGCGGATGGTGTCGATCGACTGTTCATGATCGCTGCCGCCCCACATCCAGCCGCCAATGGCCCAGGTGCCGAGCCCAATGCGTGAAACCTCGATGCCACTATCGCCAAGGATGCTGTATTCCATGAGAACTGCCTCTGGGTTGGGTGTCGATGGGAATGAGTCGATGGGAATGACCTGCAGGCGTATCGAACGGCGCCACCTGTGGGTCCGGTTGCTGTTGCATCGACGATACCCTAACAAAGGTAGGCTGACGGCGGTCAAGGCGAGGGTCATGTGCGATGGACGGATGACCTTTATCCCTAACTTCGGGAGACAAACCTCTGATGGCGACGCAAAGCCCGCGCGGTCGGCGCTCAATGCTGACAAGGGTTCGCTGCCTGCTCTGCTTCGTACGGCGGGTGCTGCAACATTTCAGCCGCAATCGCGGCCTGCTGCTGGCCGGTGGGGTCGGCTACAACATCCTGCTGTCGATCATTCCGCTGTTCGCGGTGCTGGCCGTGACGCTGTCTAAGATCGTCAGCGAAGAGCATCTGCTCGAGGTCATCGCGCTGCAGGCACGCCTGTTGACACCGGATCGCTCGGAACTACTGATCGAGACCCTGCGCTCGCTGCTCGAGCAACGGCAGCTGATCGGCTGGGTCGGCTTCGGCGTGATGCTGTTCTTCAGCTCGCTAGCGTTTCGGATGCTCGATGACGCGGTCGCCATCATCTTCCAACGCCATCGCCGCACGGCCTCGCGACGTCTCTGGGTGGCGGCGCTGTTGCCCTATGTCTATGTCGCCGTGCTCGGTGTCGCGCTCCTTGGCCTGACCGGCTTGGTCGCGCTGTTCAATACCATGGGCCGGCTCGATCTGAGCCTGCTCGGCATGCACCTGCCCCTCTCTGGCGCTGCGGTATTCGGACTCTGGGCCTCCAGCTTCTTTGGCGTCGCCTTGCTGTTTGCATCGATCTACAAGATGCTCCCGGTGGTGCCGGTCCATATCGGCAGGGCGCTGATCGGCGGCTTGGTCGCCGCCGCACTCTGGGAGCTGATCCGGCTCGCGCTGGTCTGGTGGTTCGCCAAGGTGTCGATGGTGAATCTGGTCTATGGCTCGCTTGGCACGGTGGTCGTCTTACTACTGTACTTGGAGGCAGCGGCGGTGATCCTGCTACTGGGCGCGCAGGTGATTGCCGAGCTGGAGCGGAGCGCCGAGGCTGGATTGCCCTGGTATCAAGAGCCAGACCTGGATGATCCGCCTGCACAACAGGCTTGCACAGGGGGCGTTGCTCGCGACAGGAGCGAGCAATGCTGAGCAGATCGCTGACAGGTTCTTGAGCCTCTTTGAGCACAGAAAAAGACGCCGGCAGGACTGGTCAGCCGTGGTTATCTGCGATTAGCATCCGAGCCCGTAACATCGGCTTAGAGGAGTTATTTGCTGTGACTGTTGTATTACGCGCGCTTTCCTTGGTTTACCTGCTCGTCGGTGCGAACGGCCTGGCCGTCGCCGAAGCGGACACACGCACGATCTCCGGTCAGCTGGCATATCTGCAGAGGGTCGCGCTGACGCCAGACAGTATCGCGGTCGTCGAGTTTCGCGCCGACAACGGTCAGCTCCAGGGTGAGACCCGCTTCGCCAGCGAAGGCCGACAGGTGCCGCTGCCATTCGCCCTGCAGGTGCCGAACGGCACCAAGGGCGAGATCCGCGGCGCGATCTGGAGCGCAGGACGGCCGGCTTGGGTGAGCGACCCAGTGGCGATCGCAGCCGGTGACGAGCCGCTTGAGATCGGCACCGTCCGATTACAGCCTCCCTCGCCGACGGGCTTCAGGACACTGATGCGCTGTGGCGAAACTGAGATCGAGATCGAATCGCTCGACGATCATCTGCGGCTGCATGTCGACGGCAAGACGCTTGACCTCTTCCCAACCCCTGCCGCCTCAGGGGCAAAATTCACAGCCAAGGATGACCCTGAGACCTTCTTCTGGTCGAAGGGCAATAGCGCCTTGGTGAGCCTGGATGGCGACAACCTCCCCGAGTGCCTCGCGGCGGTCCCGGTCGAGAAGGCGCCGTTCAGGGCACGTGGCAATGAGCCCGGCTGGAACCTTGCGATGCGCGGCGAGCAGCTCGACCTCTCGCTCGACTACGGCACCCGCGAGATCAAGACCCAGCTGCCTGAGCCTGTCGAAACCAACGCCACGCGGGTCTACAGCCTGCCGGAGCAGAACCTCAGCATCCGCATCAGTGAGCACACCTGCAGCGATACGATGACCGGCATGCCTTATCCGAGCACCGTTGAGCTCGAGATCGAGGATCAACGCCTGACCGGCTGCGGAGGTGAACCGCGCGCTTTGCTCGAGGGTCCAGAGTGGACGGTCAGCAGCCTCGACGGCGAGCCGGTGCCGGATGAGGTCTCGGTCACCATCAACTTTCTTGACGACAACCGCGTCGCCGGCAGCAGCGGTTGCAACCGCTTCATGGGCGGTTATACGCTCACTGGCGAGGGTCTCTCATTCGGCCAGATCGCCGGCACCATGATGGCCTGCCCGGACCTGCAGATGCAGACCGAACAGCGCTTCCTTGGGCTGCTGCAGGCCGTCAACCGCTTTGAGGCCACCCCGGACGGCGGACTGCAGTTGATTACCACTGACAACAAGCGCATCAGCGCTGAGCGCTGAGCGCATTTTGGTCGCTGACATGGACGTTTCAAGACGCAAGCACGAGCGCGAGCGACGGCCCGTGCTTGCCTGAGCAAGGCGCTCGTCGCACGGCGCAGCCTCCTCTACCATTGATGATGCTTTCGCCTGCCCGCATCCTCGGTCGAGTAAAGCCCACCGCGCCACTCGGGAATCGACCGCAGCATGAACAGCCCCAGCGACCTTCACAGCATCGACCGCATCGCGGTTGAGACCACAGCAGCCCCGCTCTTCGCCTTCGACAACAGCTACGCGCGTCTGCCCGAGCACTTCTATGCCCGCGTACCGCCGACGCCGGTCGCCGAGCCAGGGCTGCTGCGGCTCAACCGGCCGCTGGCCGAGCAGCTCGGGCTCGATGCCGATGCCCTGTCGACCCCAACTGGCGCGGCCCTCTTCGCTGGCAATCTGATTCCGGAAGGCGCCGATCCGATCGCAATGGCCTACGCCGGTCATCAATACGGTCAGTTCGTGCCGAGCCTGGGCGATGGCCGCGCCATCCTACTTGGCGAACTGATCGACCGCGATGGGGTGCGGCGCGATCTCCATCTCAAGGGGGCCGGGCGCACCCCCTTCTCGCGCTCGGGTGATGGGCGCGCGGTGCTCGGCCCGGTCTTGCGCGAATATGTGCTCGGCGAGGCGATGGCCGCACTGGGCATCCCGACCACGCGCGCTCTGGCCATGGTCGCGACCGGCGAGGAGGTCTATCGCGAGCGCATCGAGCCCGGGGCTGTATTGGCGCGCGTTGCCGCCGGCCATGTGCGAGTCGGTACCTTTGAATATTTTGCCCGTCGCGGCAACACCGAGGCGGTCAAAACCCTGGCCGACTATGTGATCGCGCGCCATTACCCCGACTGCGCCGAGGCCGAGCAGCCCTATCAGGCCCTGATCGAGCAGGTCGTCAAGCGCCAGGCCGAGCTGATCGCGCAGTGGATGCTGGTCGGCTTCATCCACGGCGTGATGAACACCGATAACGTGGCGATCTCGGGCGAGACCATCGACTATGGTCCCTGCGCCTTCATGGACGCCTTCCATCCACAGACCGTCTACAGCTCCATCGATCGCTTTGGCCGCTATGCCTGGGATCAGCAGCCCCGCATCGGCTACTGGAACCTGACTCAGCTCGCCAACTGTCTCCTGCCGCTGCTCGGTGAGGATGAAGACGCCGCCAAGCAGACCGCACGCGGCGCGCTCGACACCTACGGCAAGGCCTTCGAGACGCGCTACTACGGTGGCTTGCGGACCAAGATCGGCCTGCTCGATGCGCGTGCCGGCGATGATGATCTCGCGCTCGATCTGCTCGGGCGCATGGCCGCGCAGCAGGCGGACTTCACGAATACGTTTCGCGCGCTCTGCGAGGTCGATGCCAACGACCCGGCGACGGATGCGTCGGTACGCAAGCTGTTCGCAGACCCGGCCGCGTTTGACCAATGGGCGCTGCAGTGGCGCGAGCGCCTCGCCACGCAGACCCGGCCCGACAGCGAGCGCCAAGCGGCGATGCGTGCGGTGAATCCGGCCTATATCCCGCGCAATCATCGCGTCCAGCAGGCGATCGACGCCGCCAACAATGGCGATCTTGAACCGCTCGACCGACTGCTCGAGGTGGTCTCGCAACCCTATGAGGAGCACCCGGCACGGGCTGAATACCGACAGCCGCCGCGGCCAGATGAGGTCGTTGAGCGCACCTTCTGCGGGACCTGAGGGCGGAGCACCAGCCACTACCACAAGGCCAGGCGATCAGTGACGCGCAATGCCGACCGCGATAGGCCAAATAGGCGTGTCATGGAGTGCTTGTCGGCATCCGCAGATGGAGACAGGTGCGATCCTCCGCATCCGAGGTAGTCATGCTCAACCTGAAGCCCATGGTGTCGGCCATGAGTTTGGCTGAATAGGTGCCAAGCCCCGTACCATTGGCTTTGCCATAGGTCGAATATTTAGCGAAAAACCGTTCGCGGATCGGCGCTGGAACCGCGCCGCAGTTGCAGATCTCGAGTAGCACCTGGCCATGAGCGCCATGCTCACGGATGTCTAAGCGAATGGTCTCGCCGGGGGGTGAAGCCTCGACGGCATTGGTCAGCAGATTCCCAAGCATCGACAGCAGCAAACGCGTATTGGCGGCGACAGCACACCCACTGGCGGCTGCCGATTCCAGTGAGAGCGCTTGGCCATTGTGGTGGAGCGCCAGGCTCAGTTGCTTGCGGCTCAGGGGTTCTGCCAGGAAGGCGCAAGCGGTCTGCACGATTTTCATCAGATCAACTCGACTCGCTCGGTAGTGAAACTGACCGCTCTCCATTTTGAACAGGTCGAGGGAGAGATCGATCAGGTCGAGCATGTCTCGACCACATTCACGAATCAGTTGAATATCTTCACGTTGTTCCGCGCTGAGGCCGTCATCCATCAGCAGCAGATCGGGCAGATTGATGATGGCATTGAGTGGTGCTTTCAGGTCGTGCCGCATAATGCGTTCGACATCTTCCCTGATACGCTCGAGCTCTTTGCGATCCTTGATGTCTTGCTTGACCGCCACATAGTTCTGCAACTCCCCGTGCTCATCGAACACCGGCGAGATGGTGCTTTCCACCCAGTACAACGGCCCCTGTTTATTTTGGTTGATCAGCTCACCGCGCCAGTTCTCGCCGCGTTCCAGTGTCGCCCACATCTCCTCATAGAAGGCATGGCTTTGTTCGCCTGACTGCAGAAAACGCGAATTTTTCCCGATCGCTTCCTCACTGCTGTAACCGCTGAGCTGGGTGAAATAGGGGTTGACATAGAGAATGTCGCCCTGAGGGTCGGTCACAGTGATGGACACTGGCGCCTGTTCCACCGCCCGCATCAGTGTCCGCAACCGCGCATCCTGCGCGCGTTGTTCGGTCACATCGAGCGCGATGCCTTCAATCAGCTCCTGATCGCGCTCCTGATCGAAAATCCGGTAGGCATGCACCTCAAGCTGGCGCCAGTCGCCGTCCGGGTGGCGAAAGCTCAGCTCAAAGCGCGCGTTCTCGTCCCCCTGCGACACCCAATACCAGTTTCCCTCGTTCACCTTCCTCAGCGACTCCGGCGACCAGTCGGCTAGGTTGCGCCAGGATCGCCCTATGACCTCCTCGAATGTGGCGCAACCGAGCAACTGCTTGAACCCCTCGCTGAGGTACATAAGCTCGCCATCAAGCGCATGGGTGAAGAAAAACAGCCGGTCTGACAGCTCTGAGGTCAACCGCGCAAAACGCGCCTGGCTGGCGCGCAATGCGGTCTCGGCCTGTTCGCGCTCGGCAATCTCGCGCGCCAACAAGGCGTTTTGGGTTTCCTGGTCATCACGTTCGCGAATCACACGCGCCACCAGGCTGTTGCTCGCCTTCAACACCTGCCGCGCCTGCTTGATCTGATGGGCCAAGGCAAGCTGGGCCTTGATCCGCGCCTGAAGCAAGCGGACATTAATCGGCTTGGTGACATAGTCCACCGCGCCGACCTCAAACCCACGCTCCTCGTCTTCGGGACGATCTCGGGCGGTGAGAAAGATCACCGGTGTTTCATGGGTGCCTGGGAGACTCTTCAGCCGCCGACACAGTGCATAGCCATCCATCTCCGGCATCATGATGTCGAGCAGAAAGAGATCAGGCGACTCAAACTGACGCACGATGGTCAGTGCCTCGGCGCCTGAGCTTGCCACGCGTAGGCGATACTCTGGCTTGAGCGTGTTAAACAGCATCTTGAGATTATCGACCTGGTCGTCGACCACCAGGATGGATGGCATTGTTGGCATTGCAAACTCCACGGCTTCAGCCCCTTCTAAACCGATGTCTTTCCCAGGTTCTCGCCAATCACTGAGCGCAGGCTTTTGCGCACTTGCGCCAGGGTGACGCTGGCTTGGGGAAAGCGATAGCCGTCAATCTGGCGATCCAGGCGCCGATACGTCTCTGGGTCGAGGCCGGCTTGCAGCAGCGCCCTTTCCTGGCGCCAAAGCGCCTCCGCAAGCGGGTTGTAGGCTTTGGCCAAGTCTTGCAATTCGGCGAGCACCTCCACCAGGCGGTCGCGGTTGACCGGCGCGGCGGCGGTCTGCAGGGCGGCGGTTGGATCAGCCGCGCGCTGCGCGCGCCAGGCCGCGATGGCCACCAGTGCCGGTTGCAGCCGCTCGGCGAGCTGTGCGTAAGCCTCGGCAATCTCGGCGCCCGCCTCTGGGCGATCGCGCAGCCTGTCTTCCAGCGTGCGCGCGGTGGTGTGAATCTCCGTCAGCCCAAGCATGCCAGCGGCGCCGACCAAGCTATGCGCTTCACGCTCCGCTAGGGCGTGGTCAGCGGCCGCCAGGGCCGCATCAATGCGCGCCAGGCGCCCGCCATGATTGTCGGCAAATAGCCGCAGGAACTTTCGCCAGCTGTGCACATCTGGCCCCAAACTCATTCGCAGCGCGGCAGGGTCCAACCCTTGGATGGCAGGCAGATCGAGCGTCTCGGTAGGCCGCTCAGGCTCAGACTCAAGCTCAGGCTCAGGCTGATTCCCAGTGCTGCCGTTCAGCTCCAGCCCAAGCTGTTCAGCCAACAGCCCATAGAGGCGTGCAGGCTCGAAGGGCTTGCCCAGATGGGCGTTCATGCCGGCCGCGCGGGCGCGGGCCACATCTTCATCGCGCACATGCGCGGTCAGGCCGATGATCGGCAGCGCGCGGCCATCGGGCAGGGCGCGGATGCGCTCGGTCGCTTCCAGCCCGCCCATCTCCGGCATCTGGATGTCCATTAGCACCAGATCGAAGGCCGCGCAGCCCTGTTCGCGCAGTTGCGCAAGCGCTGCCACCCCCTGCTCGGCCTCGCAGACGATGATCCCGGCGCGTTCCAGGATGGCGCGCGCGACCTCGCGATTGAAGGCATGATCCTCGACCAGCAGCAGGCGCCGCCCGGCCAGCTCGGGCGGCGCCTTCGCTAATGATAGGGATTTATCGCGCGCGGGTCGTTCGTCCGGCAACGGGCATTGAGTCCAAACGGTGAACCAAAAGGTGCTCCCCACACCGAGCTGGCTGTTCACGCCAATGGCGCCGTCCATCATCAGCGCCAGCCGCTTGCAGATCGACAGCCCCAGGCCGGTGCCGCCATAGCGGCGGGTGATGGAACCGTCGGCCTGGTGGAAGGGTTGGAACAGCAGGGCGCTCTGATCTTCGCTCAGACCAATCCCGGTATCGCGGACGCGGAACTCCAGATGGACCCGTTCGCGGGCCGAGCCGGCATCCGCCGGGAGGCGCTCGAGCAGCCGTGCCTCGATGTGGATCGCGCCCTGTTCGGTAAACTTCACCGCGTTGTTCGCCAGATTGAGCAGGATCTGGCTCAGTCGCAGCGCATCCCCGTAGAGGGTTTTCGGCACCTCGGCCGGGCAATCGATGACCACCTTCAGCCCCTTCTCCTCGGCCGAACGCGCCACCAGGGTGCGCAGTTGGTCGAGCACCTGGGATAGCGCGAAGGGGTGAGCATCCAGGCGCAACTGACCGGCTTCGATCTTGGACAGATCGAGCAGATCGTTGAGTAGACCCAGCAAGGTATTGGCGGCGCTTTGGGCTGCGATCAGATAGTCACGTTTACTGTCGTCCAGCGCGCCGTCCAGACACAAAGACTGCATGCCGAGAATGGCATTCATCGGCGTGCGGATCTCATGACTCATGTTGGCGAGAAACTCGCTCTTGGCGCGATTGGCCGCCTCCGCCTTCTCTTGCGCCGCGCGCAGCCGCGCCTCGGTAGCACGCTGCTCGGTGACATCGATGAACATCACCAGATAACGCTTGCTCAAAATCACGGCAAAGGCAAGCAGGGTTCGCGTCTGCCCATCGGCGCACTGAATCCCGGCTTCCATTGGCCCCACCAAACCATCGGTGGCCAGCGCGCGCTCAACCCGCTGTTGCCACTCGCTGGCTATCTGACGACGATAATCGGGATCGGGATAGGCCAGAGGCCACCAGCGATCGATCTCTTCGATCTCTTCCAATGTGTAACCGATGAGGCTGCGAAAACGCTGATTGATCAACTGGGTTCGCGCTGACGCACTGTCCGCGATCAACATCGGCAGCGGCGCATGCTCGATGAGGGCATGCAAATCGGACTCTAACTCACGCACAGCCTCTTCCAGCCGCAGACGCTCGGTCAGGTTGATACTCAGCCCCTCGATGCGCACCACGCGGTTGCGGTCATCCTTGACCGGGAGCGCAAAGCTGAGCAGATAGCGGGATTCACCATCAAGCTCATAGTGCACGGTCACCGGCGCGGGTGCCTGGCCGCGCCAGCAGGTCGCCAACCCTTGCTCGATGCGCTCTAGGGTGTCGGGACTCCAGGCGGCAATCTCGCCCCAGTGCTTGCCCACCATGTCGCGATCGTCAATGCCGAAGAGCTCACGCGAACCGGCACTCACATCGAGAATGATGCCCTGCGCATCGAGGGAATAAAACTGCAGCACCGAGCGCGCCGACTCGACCATGCCGCGATAGCGTTGCTCGCTTGCGGCCAGGCGGTGTTCGGCGCGCCGGCGGCGGGCGATCTCGCGCCTCAGGCTCAGGTTCCACAGCAAGATCAGCGCCAGCACCAGCGCAGCGCCCAGCGCGATTTGCCACAGCAATTGAGCATCGAGGCGCGCCGGCGGCAGCGCACGCATCCAGCGGCTTTGAATCGCCTCGCGCTCGGCCGGCGGAATCGCCGCCAGCGCCTGCTCCAGGATCGCCAGCAGCGGCTGCCAGTCCGGGCGCACGGCCATCGCGAGCCGGTAGCTATAGGGTGTCTCGCCGGCGACGCGCAACTGGAACAGCTGTTCATGCGCGATCGCCTGACTGATCGCGAACAGATTGCCGATCAGGGCCTCGCCCTGCCCTTGCGCCAGCGCGCGCACTGCTGAGCGGGCATCACGCACGGGCACCAGCTGGATGCCAGGATGGTCGGCCTGCAGCCAGTGCTGGATCGTATGGCCCTCGATGACGATCACACGTTGGCCGTGCAAGGTGCTGAGGCGGTCGATCAACGGCGTCTGCACTGGGGCAAAGATGGCGATCGGGAACTCGAGGTAGGGCTCGGTGAAGAGGAAGTCGCGCTCACGCTCGGGCGTGGGGTTCGCTGCGGGCAGCAGATCGATGCGCCCTTGTTGCAGGCCGTCCATGGCCTGCGGCCAGTCGTCGATCGGCACCGGCTCGAAACGCATACCGAGCATCTCGCCAATGCGCTCGAGATAGTCCGGTGCGATACCGGCGGGTCGATCCTGGCGGTCGTAGAAGTCGACCGGCGCCCAATCACGACTCACCGCGAAGCGAATGCGTGAATGCTCATCGAGCCAAGCGCGCGCCGCTGCCGACAGCTTCATGCGTGGCGCGGTTGTCTGCGTCGGTGATGCTCCCAACCAGCGAGACTCAATGCCCGCGCGCTCGGCCGCGGGGATGGCGCGCAGCGCCTTGTTCAGGATACCCACCAGCTCGGGCCAGTCGTTGCGGATCGACATGACCACCGGATGTTCGCTGCCGACCAGAATCCCGGTTGGGTGAAAGGCCAACGAGCTGTGCTGCCGCCGCCACCATTCCAGATCGATATTGCCCACCAGCACATCGACCTCGCCATTGATCAGCGCCTTGGCCATGGCCGGATGATCGGCCAGCGGCACCAGGGTTAGGTCAGGCAGGTCCGCGAGCAGCGTCTCGATCTTCCGCATGCCGGCCAAATAGCCGACGCGCAGACCGACCAGTGCCTCGCGGTCCCTGAGCGGCGGATCATCGACGCGACGATAGAGACTGAAAAAGCCGCGATAGAGCGGGTCGGTGTAGAGGAAATGCTGGTCCCAGACCGGATTGGGTGCCGAGCTGGCAAGACCATCGATTTCGCGCGCCTTGGCCTTGCGTGTGACCTCGCTCCAGTCGCGCTCGACATGCAGCTTGAGGCGGCCGCCGAGCGGCTCGTTGAGCCGTTCGATGAGATCCACCACCAGTCCGGACTGACGCCCATCCGGGCCGACGATGACATCGGGCTGGAACTGATCACTGATGCCGAGCAGGATCTCGGGGTGCGCCTGCAGCCAGGCGCGCTCGGTATCGCTGAGCGCGAGCGACTCGAGTGCCGATGCAGGGGTCGCATCGCTGGACGAGCCCAGCCAGCGGTTGTAGATGGCAGCCCGCTCGGCGCTGCTGATGCTGGCCAGTCCCAGATTGAGGATCTCGACCAGCTCTGGCCAGTCCTTGCGGATCGCCAGCACAGCCTCGTACTCTCCTTCTTCCCAAACGGCGGCGATCTCGATACCCACCAACGACTGTTTGCGGCGCCACCATTCAAAGGTGCTATCCGCCACCACGCGATCGATTGCTCCGGACAACAAGGCCGCCGCCATGGCCTGATAGTCATCGTAGGGAATGACCTCGAGCGCGTCCGCGGAGGCACTCAGCAGCCCATTGATGTGCCGATGCCCGCGCAGCACGCCGACACGTTGGTCACGCAAGCCATCGACGCCTTCACCTGTCAGCGTCTCTTCGGAGTTCACGAAGATATAGACCTGGGACTTGATGAAGGTCTCGGTCAGCAGGAAGTGCTCACGCCAAAGCGGCAACCGCGCAACCGCCATCAAGCCATCGACCTGACCACGGATGGCCTGTTCGCTGATGTCGGCCCAGCTCGAGCTGACGTGCAGGCGGATGTCCGTTCCGAGCTGTTGGTTCAGCAGATCGAGCATGTCCTTGAAGATGCCGGTCAGCCTGCCGTCCGGTTCGCGGATCAAGGCCGGGGCAAACTGGTCCGAGGCACCCAGGACGATGTCCGGATGGGCCTCGAGCCAGGCGCGCTGCGCGGCGCTCAGTGGGATGGCTTCGGCAGACGCGGGGGGCGTCTCTCCCCAGGCCTTGCTCCCGCTCGCCAGGCTGATGACGAGGCTGCTCGCGAGCAGCAGCAGCGCAAACACCAAACGGTGGAATGCCTGTGCGGCCGCTCGTGGTCGGCCGGTCATTGATGACTGACCGGCATGCGCAGACGGAGACAGGTGCGATCTTCAGCATCCGAGGTGCTCATGCTCAGCGTCAAGCCCATGGTGTCGGCCATGAGTTTGGCTGAATAGGTGCCAAGCCCCGTGCCATTGGCTTTGCCGTGGGTCGAATATTTAGCGAAAAACCGTTCGCGCATCGGCGCTGGAACCGCGCCTCGGTTGCAGATCTCGAGCCACACCTGGCGATTGGCCCCATCCCCCACCGCGCCAGGCTCGCGAATGTCTAGGTGAATAGTCTCACCGGCTGGCGAAGCCTCGACCGCATTCTTCATCAAATTACCGAGCATCGACAGCAGCAAACGCGCATCGGCGGCGACACCGCACTCGCTGGCAACTGTCGACTCTAGCGGAAGCACCCGGCCATTGTGACGAAGCACCAGGCTCAGTTGCTTGCAGCTCAGTGGCTCTGCGATGAAGGCGCAGGTGGTTTGCACGATTTTCATCAGATCGACATGACTCGCGCGGTAATAAAACTGGCCGCTCTCCATTTTGAACAGGTCGAGAGAGTGGTCGATCAGATCGAGCATCTCCCGGCCGGATTCACGAATGAGGTCAATATCCTTGCGTTGCTCCGCGTTGAGGTTGTCGTCCATCAGCAGCAGTTCAGGCAGATTGATGATGGCATTGAGCGGTGCCTTCAGATCGTGGCGCATAATGCGCTCAACGTCTTCCCTGATGCGTTCGAGCTCCTTGCGATCCTTGATGTCTTGCTTGACCGCGACATAGTTCTGCAACACACCCTGCTCGTCGAACACCGGCGAGATTGCGGCTTCCGCCCAGTACAGCCGCCCCTGTTTATTCTGGTTGATCAGCTCGCCGCGCCAGGTCTCGCCACCTTCCAGGGTCGCCCACAACTGCTCGTAGAAGGCATCATCTTGTTCGCCTGACTGCAAAAAACGCGAATTTTTTCCAATCGCTTCCTCGCTGGTGTAACCGCTCAGCTGGGTGAACGCGGGGTTAACATAAAGAATATCGCCCTGAGTGTCGGCCACGGTGATAGATACCGGCGCCTGTTCCACCGCGCGCATCAATGTCCGCATCCGCGCATCCTGCGCGCGCTGCTCGGTCACATCGAGCGCGATGCCTTCAATCAGCTCCAGCTCGCGCTCCTGATCGAAAATCCGGCAAGCATGCACCTCAAGCCGGCGCCAGTTGCCGTCCGGGTGGCGAAAGCTCAGCTCAAAGCGCGCATTTCCCTCCGCCTGCAACAGCCGCAACCAGTGCGCCGCGCTCACGCTCGCCTGCGACTCCGGTGACCAGTCGGCCAAGTCGCACCAGCATTGCCCAATGGCCTCCTCAAGGGTGGCGCAGCCAAGCAACGGCTTGAAGCCTTCGGAGAGGTAGAGCAGCCTGCCATTGGGCGCATTGGTGAAGAAAAACAGCCGATCCCCGAGCTGAGTGGTCAGGCGCGCGAAACGCGCCTGGCTTTCGCGCAAGGCGATCTCGGTTTCTTTGCGCTGGGTGATGTCAACGATAAAGGTCACTTTACGCGGACGACCATCCTCACCGAGGATTCGCACGGCATCGGCGAGCACATACCGGCTGGCTCCACTGCGATCGATGACGGCCCACTCACCCCGAATCTCCCCAACCCCGGCGATAAATTGATCGTGCAATTCAATCAGCTGTTGGCGCGCTGCCGGGTGGACAATTTTAGTGAAATGCTCGCCGATCAATTCCGCCGGCGAATAGCCATAGAAGGTGCAGTAGGCGGGATTGGTGTACTCGAAAAATCCCTGTTCGTCGGTGATACAAAAGGCCAGGGGAGTGGCCTGAATAATCCGCATCATCATCTGATCGCTGCTGCGATCGCCGATGAGTGGGAGCAGCGGGTTCAGGTTCGCCTGCTCTTCCAGCCCGAGTCTGTGGAAGGTGTCCAGATGCGCGCGCATCCAGGCATAGAGGGGCGCGATCTGCTGCCAGACATCGGCATCCAACAGGTCTGCCAAGGCGCGCTGCCAGGCTGCTAACTGCGCATCCCAATAGCCCAGCTTGAACCCCTGCACCTGATAGGCGGGCAATACCCACAGCACCGTCTCCAGCAGACGCGAGGCATCGTAATCGGCGAACAGGGACGCCATGAACGCGCCATGATGGCGGTGATTGCGGTGCATTTGCGCATGATTCGAGACACCAATCAGCGCATCCAAATCGGCACGCGCCAGCATCAGTTCATCGACTTGTTGAACAATGCGCTCGCAGCGCTCGGCAAATTGATGCGCCGCCGCCGCATCGGGAGGCGTGATCGAGGCTAACAGGGCGGCAAGGTCGTGTTTGGTCATGCGCCTGTCTCGAGGCTTCGGGAACGCATGGTATGCGTCAGTCATCAGCCTGACTCAAGACGTCGACCTCCTCTTGGTGGTCAGCATGGGCTAGCGCGATCTGGCGGAAGTCTTCCTGGCACTCAATAAAGGCATCGACCACCTGTGGGTCGAAGTGGCCACCGCGACCCTCGCAAATGATCTCGACGGCGCGCCGATGCGAAAAAGGCGGCTTGTAGACCCGGCGGCTGATGAGGGCGTCATAGACATCGGCCAGCGCCATGAGCCGAGCGGAGCAGGGGATGGCCTCGGCGGCGAGCCCTTGCGGATAGCCGCTGCCATCCCAGCGTTCGTGATGGCCGTGAGCGATCTCCTTGGCGAAGCGCAGGAAATGGCAAGGCCCGCCACCGACGGTGTCTTCGGCCTGGGACAAGGCTTGCATGCCGAGGCTGGCATGGTCCTTCATGATCTCGAACTCTGCTTCGGTCAAGCGGCCGGGTTTCAGCAGGATCGCATCCGCAATCCCGACCTTGCCGACATCATGCAGGGGCGCGGATTTGAACAGCATGTCGATACTGGCGGCATCAAGGTCGAAAGGCTCGCGCAGGTGCTCAGCGAGCACGCGGACGTAGTGCTGAGTGCGGCGGATATGGCCGCCGGTCTCGTTATCGCGGGTCTCGGCCAAGCCGGCCAGCGCGTGGATGGTCACATCCTGAGCCCGGGCCAGCTCACTGGTGCGCTGGCGGACCGTCTCCTCGAGCCACTCGTTCTGATGGGCCAGGGCACGCCGCGCCCGGGCCAGGCTGAGATGGGTCTTGACCCGCGCTCTGACCTCCAGGATCTCGAACGGCTTGGTGACATAATCCACCGCGCCGACCTCGAAGCCGCGCGTCTTGTGGGCGACCTCGCTGAGGGCGGTGAGAAAGATCACCGGAATCTCGGCAGTGGCCGGGTCGGCCTTGAGCCGCTCGCAGACCTGATAGCCGTCCATGCCCGGCATCATGATATCGAGTAGGATCAGGTCCGGCGGCGCACCATCGGCGAGCGCGGTGGCGACGGCATCGAGGGCCGAGGGGCCATCCATGGCCACCATCAGTTCGTGGCTGTCGCCGAGGGTATCCATCAGCACATCGATGTTGGCTTTGGTGTCGTCAACGGCGAGGATGGTACATTGCGGCAGGTCAGTCATGGTTAGGGTGCTGTGCTATCAGGATCGCTTGTCAGGGTTGGGTCTGGACTCGCCCTCTCTGCATCGGGGTCGACGGCCAGTCGCGCGAAAAGGCGTTCGATCTGGTCATGGGCATCCTGGAACCGATACTGGCCCAGCAAGCGCGTCAGCGCTTGCAGATCCGCGCCAAGATGAGCGGGCCAAGATCGAGCTTGAATCGCTTGTAAAGCAGCGCGGCAGCGAGTTGCCCTGCGGGCACGGACCTCAGGCGCCAGCGCTTCAAGGATCGCGCGTAGCTCGGATTCGGCACACACATGGCCGGTCTTATCGGCCTTAGCGGGCGCAACTTGAGGCAAACCAGGCTCGTCAAGTGGAGACCAACCAGGCTCGTTACCCAGCGCGCGCGGCGCGGACGCCAAAGCTCGCCCCCGGTCGCTGCGGTCGCCAAGCCAATACTGTAGGCGCGCAAACAGTTGCGGCGGATCGATCGGTTTGGTGATGTGATCGTTCATCCCGGCCTGGATGGATTTTTCATGATCCCCGCTCATCGCATGGGCGGTCATCGCAAGGATCGGCAGGCACTCGCAGCCGGGCAAGGCGCGAATGGCGCGGGTGGCGCTCAGCCCATCCATAATCGGCATCTGGATATCCATCAGCACGGCATCGAACCGCTGTTGGCGGATCTGCTGGATCGCCTCTTGGCCATGATGCGCGATGCTGACCTCTGCGCCGGCACGGGTCAATAGCTCGTAGGCGACGCGTTGGTTGACCCGGTCATCTTCAACCAGCAGGAGACGCAGACAACACAATCGGCTGGCCCGCTGCAACGGCGCGCCGGGAAGCTTGTCGGCCACATCGACCAAGCGCGCCGGACGTCTGAACCGGGCACTGAACCAGAATGTGCTGCCCTGACCAAGCCGACTCTCAACGCCGATGCGCCCGCCCATGAGCTCACTCAGGCGTTTGCAGATGGCCAGTCCGAGACCGCTGCCGCCATAGCGACGGGTCATGGAGGTATCGGCCTGCGAGAAGGCTCGGAAGAGCTTGGCTTGTTGCGCCTCGCTGAGGCCGATGCCAGTATCCTCAACCGAAAAGCGCAACAGCCAGTCCGGCCCGGCCTGTTGCTCAACGCCGACGCGGATGCAAATCTCCCCACGCTCGCTGAACTTGACCGCATTGCCGGCCAGATTGAGCAGGATTTGGCGCAGGCGCAACGGATCGCCAATCAATGCTCCCGGAACGGCGGGCGCCACCTCGAAGCGCAACGCCAAGCCCTTGGCCTCAGCCTTGGCTGCGAGCAGTTGCGCGACCAGATCGAGCACCTCCTGCAGCCGGAAGTCAACCGCCTCGAGATCCAACTGCCCGGCCTCGATCTTGGAGAAATCCAGGATATCGTTGAGCAGCCGCAACAAGGAGCGCGCCGCACCCTCGATGCGGCTCAAATACTGCTGCTGTTTACTGCTGAGCTCGGTATCCAGCGCCAGATGCGCGGTGCTGATGATGGCATTCATCGGCGTGCGGATCTCGTGACTCATCGTGGCGAGAAAGGCCGATTTCGCGCGCGTGGCCTCCTCGGCCAGATGCTGCGCCTGCTTCAGCGCGCTGATATCGACCATGACGCCAATGAGCCCACCCCGCTGCCCATCGGAGAGATCGAAGCTGACGATCCAGTAGAGCAGATGATGCTCGCGGCCATCGGCGAAGCGCAGCGTGCGTTCCCGATGATGCGTGCCGCCCTCGGTGATTAGGCGCCTGTCCTCGGCATACTCGGCGGATCGCTCGGCCTCGGGGCGTTCGTGCAGATCGAGCGCGGTTTGACCAAGCAAGCGTCCACGCGAGGTCCCAAAGGCCTCTTCGTAGGCAGTGTTGCAGCCGACGAAGCGCGCGTCGCGATCCTTGATGAAGATCGGGTTGGGAATGGTATCGAGCAGCGCGTCCTGAAAGTGCAACTGATCATGTAGGGAGCGCTCGGTGCGTTTGCGCTCGGTGATGTCTTCCTTGACGGCGACGTAGTGGATGAGCTGGCCTTGCTCATCAAACACGGGGCCAATCGCCGCATTCTCCCAGAACAGTTCGCCGTCCTTACGCCGATTGGCCAGCTCGCCCCGCCAGACCTCGCCACGTTGCAGCGTTCCCCACAGCCGACGATAATCATCAGCGTCCTGGAGACCGGATTTAAGCAGGCTTGGCTTCTGTCCAAGGATCTCCGCAAGGCTATAGCCGGTCACCGCACTGAAGGCGGGGTTCACATATTCGATCCGACTCTGCGGATCGGTGATCAGCACCGCAGCCGGGCTCTGCTCGATCACCCGCGAGAACAGGCGCAATTCGCGCTCGACGGCCTTGCGTTCGGCGATCTCATTCGCCAGTTTTCGATTCCACCAGAGCGCGGCGATGAGCAGGCTGCCAGCGATGGAGGCAGTCGCCAGCATGAGTTGAAGATCGACAGTGAATGACATGGCCAAACCCGCGCTGAGATGCCCTTGTCGACCAACAACCCCGCTGGCCCGGTGGTTAATTCTAGCCTGAGATCAGGGCTGGGAACGACTACTCGCCACCGCCACCGTGACCCATTTGCCGTCCACGCCCTGATACGCTTGCTTCTCGACCAGCAACTGCGGCGGCTCGCCTGGCGCTCCATGGCGGTCTGCCGCCAATCCATTAGGGCCCGCAGCCAATAAGGCCGCGGCCTCGGCGACGGCCGCGGTGCCGATCGAGCGCGCCAACCTCGGCGATGACCGAGCGACCGGCACCAACGCCAGCGCGGCGGCGCTAAAGAACCATAATGGCCAGCCATGGGAGCGCGCTAGCTGCCATAATCCCGGCTCATCACGCTTGCGCTCGAGACTCGCAAGCGCGATCACCCTGACCGGCCCTAAGCCGCGCAGCGCTGCATCAACCCCGGCTTCCAAGGTCGCCAGCGCAGTGCCGCGCATGCAGCCGATGCCGATGGCGACCGCCGGTGATTTCAACACACGGCCACTCATCACTGCCCCACCAGTTTGGCGGCCTTGCTAAACTCGCTAGGGCCTTGTTTTATAAGAATTTCAATCTCCATCTATCTGCACCATCTGCGATTTATAGGATCATCATGCCTCACCTCGGCACAGCCACTGGCCACTTCAGCCAGATCCCCACTCGCAGCCCCGCGCCGCAGCCCAGTCCTGGTCGCTCGGCTCAGTCCCATGCTGGCGCTTATGATCCCGCTCATGATCACGCCCAGGACCATCAGTGCCCAGCGCTCTTCCTGAGCGCCACCTCCTCGGGTCAAGGCAAGACCACGCTGACCGCCGCCCTCGCCCGCCATCATCGCAACGCGGGTCGCCGAGTGCGGGTATTCAAGACCGGCCCGGACTTCCTCGACCCGATGATCCTCGGGCGCGCAGCCGGCGCAGGCACCGAGGCCGAGCCGCTTGATCTGTGGATGGTCGGTGAGGACGACTGCCGGCGCGCCCTCTACCAGGCCGCGGGCGAGGCCGACCTGATCCTGGTCGAGGGCGCGATGGGCCTCTTTGATGGCGCACCGTCCGGCGCGGATCTGGCCGAGACCTTCGGCCTACCAGTGGCGGCGCTGATCGACGCCCGCGGCATGGGCCAGACCTTCGGCGCCCTTGCGCTCGGGCTGATGCGCTATCGCCCGGGACTCTGCTTCGCCGGCATCGCCGCCAACCGCGTCGGCAGCTCGCGCCATGCCGAGATGATCCGCGCCGGGATACCGGCCGAGGTGCCCTATCTTGGCGCCCTGCCTCGGCTCGATGAAGCCGCTCTGCCGAGCCGTCATCTGGGGCTGGTGCAGGCGCAGGAGATCGCCGACCTGGAGCAACGACTCGACCGATTAGCCGAGCACATCAGCACGACCGAGCTTGCGGCACTGCCGCAGCCGGTTCGTTTCCAAGCGCCAAAGGAACTGGCGACATCCTCAACGTCGATTGCAGGAATGTCGTCCGTAGGAGTGCCGCTCGCAGGAATGCCACTCGCCGGAAACCCACTCGCTGCAGCTCCACTCGCCGGTCGTCGCATTGCCATCGCCCGCGATGCTGCTTTCTCGTTTCTCTATGCAGCCAATCTGCGACTGCTCGTGCAGCTGGGGGCTGAACTTGCCTTTTTCTCCCCGCTCAGCGACGAGAGCATAGATCCGGCCGACGCCATCTACCTTCCCGGTGGCTATCCAGAGCTTCATCTGGCGCAGCTTGCCACCAACAGCGCCATCAAAGAGGCATTGCGTGCACATGTCGACGCTGGACGACCACTCTATGCCGAATGTGGCGGCATGCTCTATCTGCTCGAGCATCTGAGCGATAAGGAAGGCCAGAGCGCCGCGATGGCGGGTCTGCTCCCCGGCACCGGCCGTTTGCAGCCACGTCTGGCCGGGCTTGGCATGCAAGCCCTCGCACTTCCGGCCGGCGAGCTGCGTGGCCATAGTTTTCACCACTCGAACATGAGCACGCCGATCACGGCAGTGCAGTACGGCATCCGTCAGCACAACGGTCAACCGGGCGAGCCCTTCTATCAACAAGGTCCGATTCGGGCGAGCTATCTGCATCTCTACTTTCCCTCGGCCCCGGCTGCTGCTGCCGCCCTGTTCCTGCCTTAACGCCCTTAGGCGATTTCTGTCAAAGCTCATACCGCCTTGCTTGTCTTTTCGCTCGAAGGCAAACGAAAATCCGACGCAATTCGGTACGAGCTTTTTCGGCAATCGCCTTAGCGGTCGGTGTCAGCAAGCGGCTTTTCAACAAAAAACAGGGTGATCGGCCGCGCCGCGCGCCAGCCATCGAAGCGCCCGAGCGGCTCGGCTTGGGCGACACTCACGCGCGTCAGCTCGCCGCCGATCCGCTCCCGCCAGGCCACCAATGCCGCCTCGGTCTGCAAGGTGACCGCATTGGCCAGCAGACGCCCGCCTGGCCGCAGCGCCTGCCAGCAGTGCTCAACGACAGCCTCGACGCTGAGGCCGCCGCCGATGAAGATGGCGTCTGGGGTCGCGAGCCCCACCAGCGCGTCTGGCGCGCGCGCCGTCACCAGTTCAAGCTCCGGTACGCCGAGCCGATCGCGATTACGCTTGATGAAGCCACAGCGATCGGGGTGCGACTCGATGGCAATCGCCCGACAACTGGACTCGGCGCGTAGCCACTCGATGCCAATCGAGCCACAGCCGGCGCCGACATCCCAAAGCAGCTCGCCGGGCTGTGGTACCAATCGCGCCAAGGTCAGTGCGCGTACATCGCGTTTGGTCAGCTGACCATCATGCTCGAAGGCTGCATCGGGCAGCGCACTGCGACGCGACAGCGGGCGCGTGCCCGGATCGGCATGGCAGTGGACCGCGACCAGATTGAGCGCGGGATCGGGATCGGGAACGGGGTCAGGCGCGGGATCGGGCGCTGGCGCGGCTAGGCGCCGATCAGGCACGCTCCCTAGCCAGGAAGCTGCGGTGCCATCGCGACGCGTTTCATCTGGCCCACCCAGGCGCCCCAAAACGCTCAATTGGCTAGCGCCATAGCCACGCGCCACCAAGAGTCGAGCCAGCGCCGCCGGGGTGTCGCCATCGGCGCTCAGCACCAGCAATCGCGCTCCTTCGGCCAGGTAGAGCGCGACGCGCGCGAGTGGGCGGCCGTGCGCCGGCACGACCCGCACCTGCTGCAGCGGCCAGCCCAACCGCGCCGCGGCCAGGCTCATCGACGACGGCGCCGGCAGCACGCGCAGCTCGTCCAACGGTAAGCGCTCAGCCAGTTGCGAGCCGATGCCGTAAAACATCGGATCACCACTGGCCAGCACGCAGACCGGCTCGCCCCGGTGCGCGAGCACCTGTTCGTAAGCCAACGCGAACGGCCGCGGCCAAGGTCGGCGTTGCTGTCCGGCTTGAACCGGCAGTAATGCCAGATGGCGCTCGCCACCGAAGACCAGCGTCGCTGCCTCAATCGCAGCACGCGCCTCGCACCCAAGGCCGCTGAGCCCGTCTTCGCCAATACCGATCACCCTCAGCCAAGCTCGATCGATCAGCCCGGTCGCGCAAGTCATTGATGACGAATCTCCTCTGCTGCTGCCAAAGTTCGGAAGTTTGGAAGTTCGGAAGTTCGGAAGTACCAAATCATGAGAACAGGCTCAGCCCATCCCCGTTGAAAGCCAGCTGCGCCCGTGCCTACGCCCGTGCCTGAGACCGTGCCCGTGCCCGTGCCAGCAGTCTAAAGCCGATGATCACCTCGACTCCATCGCCCGAACGGAACATCCGCCAACCAGAGCGCCTGCATCGGGCCTGCGTCGGGTCAAACGACGGCGGAGCGTCTACAATCGCCCCGGAGCCAATCGACCGACGTCCAGCTCCTGGGCGCTTGAGGATTCGCGCCTTGCATGCACAACAACTGCTTCATCGTCAGGCTGAAGGGGGAATGATGATCACTGCCCGAAACCACATCCGTCATTTGATCTCCACCATCATCGCAACCGCGATCATCGCGATCGCGAGCATGGCCTTCCAGGCCGACAGCATCGCCTCATCGGATGCTGAGGGGCTTACTGAGGGGTTCTCTACCGAACAGCGCGCCCGCTTAGAGCGGCAGCTCAACATCGCTCGTGAGGAGCGCGATGCGTTGGTCCTCGAGACCCAAGGCCGAATCCTCGAGCTCACCGAGACGCTCGAGAACGAGCGTGCGGTGTTGGCCAGGCAACGCGATGAGCTGGAAGCGTCCAAATCGCTCCAGGCAGACGCCGAGGCCCAAATCACCGAGCTCAGGGAGGCCCTTGAAGCCGAGCGCGCAGATCTGGCGGCGCTGCGTGAGGAGCTCGATGCGGCCAAGACCGACCTTGCTGAAGCTGAAGCCGTGGCAAAGGCAGAGGCAGAGGCAGAGGCAGAGGCAGAGGCAGAGGCAGAGGCAGAGGCAGAGGCAGAAACCGAGGCTGAAGAGCGCAAGCAATTGGAGCGACAACTCAGTATCGCTCGGGAAGAACGCGATGCGTTGGTGCTCCAAACAGAGGCCCAAATCGCCGAACTCACCGAAGCCCTTGAAGACGAGCGCGCGGCGCTGACGGCGCTGCGCGATGAGTTGGAATCCACCAAGTCTGACCTTGCCAAAGCCGAGATTAAAGCCGAGACCAAAACCGAGGCCGACCCGCCAGTCAGCAACCTGGACCTTTCACAAGAAGACGCCGACGAACTCGGTGGACAGCTCACCGAAACAGGCATCCTGGTTGAGTTCGAACCTGACGAGCTCTCGTTCGACAGCGCTAGCGCGGTCTTGCCGACGACGAACCTACCGACCCTCGATCGCATCGCGAAATGGCTCGCGGATCGCCCAGCGCTCAACGTCCGAATCGAAGGGCATACCGATAGCCTCGGCAACCCTGAGATCAACCAGCCGCTCTCCCAGCAACGCGCCGAGGCGGTGCGTCAGGCACTGATCGATCGAGACATCGCCGCCGAGCGCGTAGTGGCGCAGGGTGCCGGCTCCAGCCAACCCATCGCCGATAATGCAACACCGGAGGGGCAGCGCCGGAATCGCCGCGTCGAGATTTACTTGATGACAGCGCAGTAGGACAAACCCAGCGCCCCAAACGAGGCTGGTAGCTGATCGGTCGAGACAAGCGGCGCATCAACAGCGGGGAGCAGGGGGGAACAGGGACAACAGCCGTGATCAAGGACAGTCTCAAAGGCTGACCAATCACCTGGCCCCTGCTCAGGTCGATGCGATGGGTAGGGCGGAAGCTCCTCGATCCGAGTGCGACACCCTAGAAAGCGAGCGCAAGGGATCAGGGATCGAGGAATCAGGCAGGATAGTGGTCAGGCGTAGGTATTGATTTGGGTGCCAAGGTGGCCCTCAGACGCGAGGTTGGAGCCAGAATCTGTCCCAGAGCCCGTCATTGCGGACTCCATCAACGCAGAGACCTGCTGCGCTTGATTATCGAGCGCCTCCTTAAAGATCTGCATCTGAGCCTGCTGCGCGGTCTGCGCTTGGTTCATGTACAGCGATGCACTGACGGCATTGTTGACGGAAACATCCATGATGGGACCCCCTCTAACGTGAACGATATGATTAACGCTAGCAGAAGATCCTGAAATACGCAAAAGTCGGCCATGCCCTAAGCTCAAGGATGTGAATTGGGTCTCAACACCAACTCATGATGCAAACACTGAACCTCATCATCGGCCTCGCGCTCTACCTCGGCCTTGAGCTCGGTGCCGGCCCGCTGCTCGGTGAGGTCGCGAGCGGGCTCGCGATCCTGGCCGCAATCGCCTGGCTCTGGCTCAGCGAGGCCCTGCATCTGAGCGTCACCGCGCTGCTGGTGCCCTTGCTCGCAACCATCAGCGGGATCATGCCGCTGGATCAGGCCCTGGCGGCCTTTGCCAACCCGGTGATCTTTCTCTTCCTCGGTGGCTTCGCGCTCGCCACCGGCTTGCGCGAACAAGGCCTGGACCGCTGGCTGGCAACCTGGGTGGTGCGCCGTGCTGGCCCCGGGTTGGACCGCGCCGCGCGGGCGCTGTTCTGGCTCACGGCGCTGCTATCGATGTGGATCAGCAACACCGCAACCGCGGCGATGATGCTGCCGCTGGCGCTTGGCCTCCTGGCGACCTTGCCCGTCGCCCCCGAGACCGAGGCCGAGGCCAAAACCGAGCGCAACACGCGCATCTATGTGTTGCTCGGAATCGCCTTCGCGGCCAACATCGGCGGCATCGGCACCCTGGTGGGGAGCCCGCCGAACGCGATCGCGGCCGCGCATACCGGCCTCGGTTTCGCTGCTTGGCTAATCATCGGCGTGCCTTTGGTGATCCTGATGCTGCCGCTGATGGAATTCGCCTTGCGCCTGAGCCTGCGGCCGCAACTGGCCAGCAAGGTCGAGCCGGTCGGCGAGCCGCTGCGCTGGGGCCGAGCACAGTGGCTCATGCTGCTGGTGTTCGCGAGCACCGTGCTCGCCTGGGTGTTCGGCAGCCTGATTGCCGATTGGCTGCAGATCAGTACGGGCTATGATGCAGCGGTGGCGCTGCTAGCTCTGATCGCGCTGCATGCCTTTGGCCTCGCGCCCTGGCGTGCGATCGCCGAGCGCACGGACTGGGGCGTGCTCTTGCTGTTCGGCGGCGGGCTGACGCTAAGCCTGATCCTCGAGGCCAGCGGTGCCGGGGCCTGGCTGGCGAGCTTGCTCGCTGGGCCTTTCACCTCGATGCCCGTGGTGCTGAGCCTGATGCTGTTGGTGCTGTTCGCGATGGCGCTGACCGAGGTGGCCAGCAATACCGCCAGCGCGGCCCTGATGATCCCGCTGTTCATCGGCCTGGCACCGCAGATTGACAGCGTCGCGATGGCCATGCTCATCGCCCTGGGAACCTCCTGCGCCTTCCTACTGCCGGTGGCGACCCCGCCAAATGCCATCATCTTTGGCAGCGGCCAGGTGCCACAGCGCGCCATGCTGCGCAGCGGACTCTGGGTCAGCGCG